>JANNPM010000340.1:0-8606 GCA_031400145.1 Chryseolinea sp.
AGATTGCAACGGATCCATTTGTCGGTCGCCTTTGTTTTGTAAGAGCATATTCTGGTGTGCTTGAATCTGGATCGTACATCTATAACACGCGCTCCGATCAGAAAGAACGGATTTCACGTGTTTTCCAAATGCATGCTAATAAACAGAATCAGATCGAGAGACTGGTCGTAGGAGACATAGGTGCAGTAGTTGGATTTAAGGATATCAAGACGGGAGACACGCTTTGTGATGAAAAGCACAAAGTTGTTTTGGAATCAATGACGTTCCCTGAGCCTGTTATTGGATATGCTATTGAACCAAAGAAGCAGGTCGATGTCGATAAGCTGGGAATGGCAATTGCCAAGCTGGTGGAAGAAGATCCTACACTTCGCGTACATACCGACCAGGAAACAGGACAGACCATTCTTCGTGGTATGGGAGAGCTTCATCTTGAAATCATCATCGACCGGTTGCGGCGTGAATTCAAAGTTGAGATTAACCAGGGTGCACCTCAAGTGGCTTATAAGGAACATCTCACGAAATCCGTTGAGCATAAAGAAGTTTATAAGAAGCAGACTGGTGGTCGCGGTAAATTTGCCGATATCGTATTTGAGATCGGTCCGCGCGAGGATACTTCAGATGGAAAAGAAGGTCTGGAGTTTGTCAATGACATTGTTGGCGGTGTAATTCCACGTGAATTTATACCCGCTATTCAAAAAGGGTTCGAACAATCAATGGTTAATGGACCGTTGGCGGGCTACCAGATCGACAATATGAAGGTAAGGTTGTTCCATGGCTCTTTCCACGATGTCGACTCTGACTCGCTATCATTTGAATTAGCAGCAAGAGTAGGATTCAGAGAGGCTGCCAAGAAATGCGGACCACAACTGCTGGAACCAATTATGAGCGTAGAGGTTTTATCGCCTGATGAATTTACGGGTTCGGTAACGGGCGATCTTAACAGAAGACGCGGGGTAATGAAAGGCATGGATACACGTAGCGGCGCTCAGGTCATAAAGGCCGATGTTCCCTTATCTGAATTATTCGGTTACGTAACCGACCTCAGAACGATCACCTCTGGGCGCGCATCGGCCTCGCTGACATTTTCTCATTACGCACCGGTACCTAAGAACCTTGCTGAGAAAGTGATTGAAGACGTAAAAGGTGCTGCAGTTTCAAAATAGAATTTTTAATAGGATTTAGACGGTTTCCTCAACACAGACATTATGAACCAAAAGATCAGAATAAAATTAAAGTCCTACGATCACAACCTCGTTGACAAATCCTCCGAGAAGATAGTGCGGGCGGTAAAGGCTACGGGCGCTGTAGTAAGCGGACCGATTCCATTGCCGACAGAGAAAGAGAAGTTTACCGTGCTGCGTTCACCACACGTTAACAAGAAAGCGCGCGAGCAATTTCAGTTGTGTACCTACAAGCGTCTGGTGGATATCTATTCGAACAGCGCAAAGACTGTAGACGCCCTGATGAAGCTCGAGCTTCCCAGCGGTGTGGATGTTGAGATCAAAGTATAGCTTCGCCTGATACCAGTTCGGTAAGAAGGCTTTATGAGGTCGTTTGTTTAAAGCAGACGACCTTATTGTTTTTGGTTGACGTATTTGTTGTAGTCTTCCGCGGTATCGAGGTCAATTGCACCTCCCGTGAACTCAACAGTCATCAGCTGATCAGGGAATTGCTCTATTATTTTCTTGGCCCCGTGATCATCAGCGATAATTAACAGGTTGGAAAAAAATGATCTGCTGAACAGGGCTGGCACCCCATAAGTATCGTCGTACTTAGAGGCAATGATTGACTTTCCACTTCCCGAAAAGGTTTCTATCATAGACAAAATGTGAGTGGAAGTAAGCTCGGGTTGGTCGCAGACTAAAATGATGACGCCCTTCGCTTCGGGAACTTCACGTACGATATGATGCAAGCCAGTCTTTATTGAGCTCCCGATTCCACTTTTCCAATAGTGATTGATAATGGTGCGGACGGGCAAGTCCTTAATTATATCAAGGTGACTTTGTTCGCCCGATCCTAATACTACAATGACCGGCCCCTTATCGCATTCCAGCGCCCGTCTCACGGTTTGAAGAAGAAGAGGTTGGCCGTTGATTTCCAGCAATTGCTTTGATCTACCCATCCGGGAAGACGACCCTGCGGCAAGGATCAAAATGGGGAACTTCTGGAGGGTTTCATCCGACTCAAAAATTTCGTCTTCATTTTCCATTACATCAAGTTACGCATAAACTCCGTAACGATCTCTGTACTACCTGGTCGCTTGAGGAGTCGCGTTCATGGATCGGGTCAATCCGATGCTTGAGAAATGCGCCTGACCTATTGGAGAACCGGCTTTGTATCTCCGCGATGATCGAGATGGCAATTTCATCCGGTGTCTCTGCTCCAATATCGAGTCCAACGGGCGAATGAATACGACGGTGATGATCTTCGCTGAGTCGAATTCCATCGTCGGCGAAAGCCACAAGCATTTTTTCAAAACGCTTCCTGGGTCCGAGGATGCCAATATAGGGTGTCTGTGTATTGATTAGTTTTCTCAATACATCGCGATCATATTCATAGTTATGGGACATCAGCACACATGCCGTGTGAGGGCTGATGTCAAAATCCCGATCAATGAAGTTCCGCTGGCATAATGAGAGCTTGTCGGCGGTGGGGAAGAATAGTGGAGCGAGATGCGCAACGCATTCATCGGTGACGGTGACATTCCACCCCAGCGACTTGGCAAGCTGGCTTACGGGACGGGCATCAAAGCCGCCGCCAAAAATTATGAGAGAAACTGAAGGCTGTATCAATTCTATAAATACCGTGGTTTCAGTTTGTTCAATGTTATACTTCCTCGCCTGTGAGACCTGGGTTTCAAAAAGCCTGACAAGGTCGTCACGGACTAACGCCTCCAGGCGTGTATCGACCAGGTTGCTCAAGAGCACAGACTTTTCGTCACAAAGCACCTTTCTAGCTATTTCGTCTGCCGGACCTGCAAAAACTGTAGCCAGCGCTACAGTGGAATTCGACTTTACAATGCGCTCAAAAAGTCTGATTGCATGACTTGCATCGCCTTGGTCAACAGGTTCGATCAATACGTCTATTATCCCATTGCAGCCCAGTCCTATTCCCAGATTTTGATTGCTTTCTTCCCTTGTGTCATACGTTACCGTGATTGGCTTTTTGTCAGTCATGACTTGTCTCGCCTTCCGAAGCGCATCTCCCTCCAGGCAACCACCACTGATAGACCCGACCCATTTACCATCGTCTGTGATGAGCATGCGCGCGCCAGGGCTTCTGTACGAAGAACCTCTAACCTGAACGACTGTTGCCAAAGCAGCTTTGTGTGCAGAAAGGTCGACCTTTCTGTATTCGGATAGTATGGTTTTAATTTCCTTCATTTAAATCGATTCAAGATGTATGAAAGTCTACTTTCTGAATGCTTTTACCTCCCCGGGCGTGATGGCTCCACCTTTATTGCCAAAAGAGTTGCGCACATAGTTCAGGACGTCGCTGATCTCCATATCAGACATCGCTTCGTATCCCGCCATGACCCCATCGTAGTCGACACCCTTTACTTTTATTTTTCCTGTGAGGCCGTGCAGCACCTGGTCGATCGATCGATTTTTATCGGCCATCAGGTAATCGGATTCAGCCAGCGGTGGATAAACTCCGTCTATGCCCTCCCCTTGCTCCATATGACAGGTAACGCACTGGGAAGAATAGACTTTTTTTCCACGGTCAATACTTGCCTTCAGATCAAATTTTTGCGCCGGCAAAGAGGAAACAAATGTGATAATTACTGCTGCAGCCGAGATTGTAAAAACTACCTTTTTCATGGAAACCACTTTTATGACATACGTTCCTTAAATGACCTGAAGCAACCGGCGTCGCGATCGCTTCCCACTCAATGCCAAATTATACCTCTTCAAGCCGAAATAACTAAATGTTTGATGAGTTAAAAAAACCGCTGGACTAGCGGGATTGCCCCATTTCGTCCCACGCCGTGTCATTCCCGAACATTAATAACCGTTGGACATGGAGAAAGTTAAGAAAAAGTCATGGCACTTTTATTGTCCTAACAGCAGGATCTAGAAGCGGCAAGCCTTAAGTCCGGTTCTGCGACGGGATAAAACAGTGGCCTGAAATAAAAAAGAGAAGATATGAAGCATCTAATGAAAGATTTAAAGGTATGTCGCTATATTTTTTTATGCCTGTGCTGGCTTGAAGCCGGTGCAGCATTGGCGCAAACCGGCTCGCTCGAAGTAACTGTAAATAACATTAAGTCTGAAAAGGGCAATATCAGGATAGGTTTGTTCACAAAGGATGAGTTCCTAAAGACACCGTTCGAAGGCAAGATTGTTAAAGCCACGACGGAGGGCGTCACAGTGATATTTGAAAATTTGAAAGCAGGTGTTTACGCGATAAGCATCGTTCATGATGAAAATGACAATGGCGTGCTGGATTCGAACAAGCTGGGCATACCTCGGGAAGGGTATGCTTTTGGGAACAATGCTCTTGGTCGGCTGGGCCCGCCCGCATTTGACGAGGCAACGGTTGAGATCGGCGCCGCGCCATTAAAGCAGGTTCTTAAGCTGAAGTATATGTAGCGCGTACATTCACGGTATCAAGTCTTCTTTACAACTCAAAATTTTCTCAGATACATCGCTCACCTCGACAATACCTTTTTGTCGACCCCAGTGGTTATAAAGATATGTGGCAAGCTCTGCTATTTCAAGGTCCGTTAATCCTGGTGCTGGCATGGCCTGGTTATACATTTTTCCATTGACAATGACTTCTCCGTTCTTGCCATAGCGAAGAAGGCATAATACGTCTTGCAGATGGTTATCGATGTAGTCTGATGTATCTACTGGCGGATAGACACGTCCAAGGCCTCGTCCATTTTTCTGATGACAATTGCTGCAATTGTTCAGGTAGAGTTGCTCACCTTGAACAAAGTACTGGTCGAACTTTACGGATGATGTGTGATTTCTTTGTGTCGATGTACCGTCACAAGAGCTAAACAGAATTGCACCGATCGGTACACAACATGTTATCAGATTTTTTCGTCTCACGATGTATGATCAGTTGCCTGACCTTTCTGCCTTAAGCCGGCGGATATCTTCGAGCAGCCGGTTAACATCCTCTTCCTTCGTACCATCGTATTTTCCGCGGATCCTCCGCTGCGGGTCAATCAACAGGAATGCGCCGCTATGAATGAATCCGTCCGGCTCAGCGCTATCCTCCAGGGCGGTAGCAAAATAACTGGTCTGCGCTATTCTGTAAATGTCATCTTTATTTCCTGTCACGAAGTGCCACTTGTCACTTTTTACGCCGAGGCGTTCTGCATAATCATGCAAGAGCCGCACGGTATCATATTCAGGATCGATTGTATGCGACAGCAACAAAACCTCCGCATCATTTTGAACCGAATCATAGACGCGAAGCATTTGCGTTTTCATGATCGGGCAAATGGTCCGGCAGGATGTAAAGAAGAAGTCAGCAATATAGATTTTACCATTAAACGTTTCATTTGTGATTATTACGCTGTCCTGATCGACAAAACTGAAGCTGTCTATCTTATGGTACATCGTGTCACTGCCAACAACGTCGCGCTCGCCGTAGATTGGCAACGGAGCAGACTTCCGGGTCGTGCAGGAGGCGAGTAACGAGAGAATCAATGCGAGCGCTTGAAAATAACTGAAGGATGAAGCGACTGTTATTTTCTTCCACGGACAAATTGATGAAAGAGATTCTTTGCGGTTCATTTTCTAATTTTTTTGTAAATCCTGATGCCAGCCATAATCGCGAGAGCAATGAGAAATAACCCGAACAAGCCCCATACAACGCTCAGCGCGCTCTTAACGACTATTATAAAGACAATACTGATGAGGAAAAGCGTTGCCACTTCGTTCCATATACGCATCTGGTTCGAAGTAAATTTCACTATATCTCTTTTAAGGTTGGTAAGGATATAATGCAATGAAAAATGATAAAGGTATAATAGGAACACCAGCGTAAGTTTGATGTGCATAAATCCATATTGCAACCAGCCCGGAGTTTCAATCAGCAGGGATGCACCCATGCCGAAGGTGATGATGGCGGAAGGCCACGTAATTCCGAACCACAGACGTAATGCCATCAGTTTAAGTTGCTTTAGCAAAATTGATCTCTCCGGTTCATCTTTTGCATGGGCTTCAACAATATAGACAAACAACCGCGGCATATAGAACAAACCGGCAAACCACGTCACAACGAAGATAATATGAACGGCTTTAAGATATAGTGGCATCATGTCTTAAAACCTTGTTCTATGAGGTTCCCGCCAGTTGCTCACCGCGCAGCACATGGGTGTTTTTTACTGTGATGAGGTCGCCAGTGCGAATGACATCATGATCGACGGAAATCAAGTTCTGTCCAAAGTACGTCTTGTTGTTTTGCCTTCGATAGTTTGCTAATGTTCTAAGGGGTTCAACACCTTTGACCGCCGTATCCGGGTTTATTGTGACAAGCACGCAGCGGGCACAGGGCTTTACGCCCTGAAACCTGGTTACGCCGATCGAAAAGTCTTTCCAGGAATCTTCAATATAAGGCTTGCCACCGGTAAACACCAAGTTGGGTCGGAATCGTTTTATACTTACCGGCTCAGCCAGGCGGGTGTTCAGGTCGTCAAGTGAAGATTGTCCTATAATAAGAAAAGGATAGCCGTCTGCCAGACTTACATTCTCTCCGGCCTTGGCAAATTCAGGTTCTATCTGTCGTGGATTTTCTTCAGGAAATGCTACCAATCTGCAGTTGAGTCCGACTCGGTGCGAGAACCATTCGCTATGTCGGATGCTAACCTCAAAGGCCGTTACAGTATCGTCCCAAATTTTTACATCAAGCGGGGTTGGTATTGGAGAATGATCAAAGGGAACGCTGATGTTTTCTCTTTCATATGTAATTACTAAACCTGCTTCGTTCAATTCAACTTTAAACAACGCCATAGCAGGATAAACACGTTGCGTCAAAAATCGTCCTGCCTCATCTACCAACATCCACCGCCTGTCATGTTTTAAACCTTTGGCCATAACCTGGGCTTCCGGGAGCTGAATACCTCCCATAGATTTAATCGGATAGATCCAGATTTGCGTGAGCAATAGTTCACCCATCAGATTTGCCTTATGATTTTTTTCAAACTTAACTAAGTATCTTTAAATTGTGATGCCAAGATCGGCATATTGGTGCTGACTATGAAACTATTCGGCAGTTCGCGTACATTCCGGATGAGGTAGCAAATCAAATCTACAGGCTTGAAGCTGCTCAAGAATACATCTTTTCATAATACTCATCCACCATTCTTCCTGAATCGAAAAACGGAAGAACTTCTGTCATTCCCGCCTTCACAATGTCTACCCATTTCGAAGGAGTATTGTAATACATTGGAATGATCTCCTTGCTGAGAAGGTCCAGTAAATTACCCGCTTCCGCTTTATCTTTGGCTTCGGGACTTAAAGTGTCTTCTGCCGGGCTGATCAGGAACGAGTTATTGCCATGCCTGGAGAATTCAGGTATCCAGCCATCTGGAATGGAGAGATTAACTGAAGCGTTCATTGCCGCCGTCATACCCGATGTACCGGATGCCTCGTGGTACAGCCGCGGATTGTTGAGCCATACATCAGATCCTTTTTTAAGGTGTCCTGATAACCAAAGTTCATAGCCTGTGAGCACAGTGCAGTTAGGAAGCTCTTTGGTCTTCCAATAGATCTCATTAAAGATATTAATAGCGTTAAAGTCTTCGGGATAGGGCTTGCCGGCCCAAATGATTTGAACCGGAAAATCTTTGCTGCGCGCTATTTCCAAAAACCTGGCGAAATCATAAAGCAGCAGGTTAGCTCTTTTGTATGCTGCGAACCGCCGGGCCCAAACAATGGTGAGCACATTTTCATCAAAGAGCTTACCCGTTTGATTAGCGACCACCCGGAACAGTTTTCTCTTCAGCTCCTTCTTTCTCGCTATCAAAGCAGCATCATCATTATTGGCTAACGCCTCATCGAGCTCACTGTCCTTCCAGTACGTTCGGTTTTGTGCGTTGGTGATGGCCTTGATTTCGCAGATATCCTTCTGGTCACTCCACATTTTCCGCGACACCTCCCCGTGAAGCTGCGACACGCCGTTGGCAATTTTTGCCACTCGCAATGCGGTTAAGGTATAATTAAGCACACCGTTTTCAGGACTGACATAGTCTTCAACCTGCTTCATGGTAAGGCCGTTGAAGAAACTCATACTATTCAACAGTGGCAGACTATGTTCTTCATTCCCCGCCTTTTCCGGAGTATGCGTTGTGAAGGCCACACGCTTCTTGACTTCGTTGATATCTTTATACTTGTCTAGCAGGTAAAAGCACATAGGCAAAGCGTGACCTTCATTCATGTGGTATACTTCCGTCTCCCGTTCCAAAACATCCAACAACTTCGCGCCGCCGATTCCCAACAATATGGATTGGGCGATCCGTGTTGTTTCATTCGGATCATACAGCCTGTGACTTATTGTTTGTGCGAGAAAATCATTTTCGGGAATATCGGTGCTTAACAGAAATAACGGCGCCGACTTAAAAACTTCCGGCTTCAGCAGATAGGTCTTGA
>JANNPM010000363.1:0-3185 GCA_031400145.1 Chryseolinea sp.
CTCAAACTGATTGCGCAGGCCATAAGCAATATTCTTTAACGACTCGGTGTCAGGCAATGTGATCTTTTCCATGATCACGCTGTACCCATTCGTCCTGACCACGCGGGTTGCCAACTGATCCTTCAACAGATTCGCCTGTGCCTGATGAAAGGATTCCACCTTTTTCTCCAACGCATGCTTTTCTTCCAGCAGCATTTTTGTCGCCACGACCAGGTCTCTGGGATATTTCAGCAAAGAGCGAATCTCGTTAAGAACATCGACAGTTTCGATAACATGCCGATCGGCTTCTTCTGCCGTTATCGCTTCAAGGCGTCTCACGCCTGCAGCCACAGAGCTTTCGGACATGATTTTGAAGAGCCCGATTTCGCCCGTCGCCGCAACGTGCGTGCCGCCACACAGCTCCACCGAGAAGTCACTATCAAATGTGATTACACGAACGTACTCACCATATTTCTCTCCGAAAAGCGCCATGGCACCGAGCTTCTTTGCGTTTTCTATCGGCACATTTCTCTTTTCATCAAGTGGTATGTTATCGCGGACCCGTTGGTTAACTATTTCCTCCACCTTTCTGATCTCTGTGGGGGTCATGGCAGCAAAGTGAGAGAAATCAAATCTTAGGATTTTATTATTTACAAGTGAGCCCTTCTGTTCCACGTGCCTGCCCAGCACCTGCCGCAGCGCCGCATGCAATAGGTGAGTTGCTGAATGATTGTCCGAAGTCAGCTGCCTTTTGTGCTTGTCCACCACTGCATAAAATGCAGCATGTAAATTTTCGGGTAGCCGGTCCGTGACGTGTACGATCAATTCATTTTCCTTGCGCGTGTCCGTAACAGAAATCTTCTCATTGGAACTTTCAATGAATCCTGTATCTCCTGCCTGGCCGCCGCTTTCTGCATAAAACGGCGTACGGTCGAATACAAGCTGGAAGAGTTCCCTATTCTTTTGCTTCAGCTTCCTGTATTTAATAACCCTTACATCCGCTTCCAGACTATCGTAGCCAATAAATTCAGTTTTTTTATCCTCTCCGATGGTTAGCCAGTCTCCCGTTTCTTTGGCGGCGTCTGCTTTTGACCTGCTCTTCTGCTTTTCCATCTCGATACGAAAACCGTCTTCGTCAACAGCGAAGCCTTTTTCGCGGGCAATGAGCGAAGTAAGGTCAAGTGGAAAACCAAAGGTGTCATACAGTTCGAAAGCGACTACGCCACTCAGTTGCTTATCTTTGATCTCAGTTTCGAGAACGTCAATGCGCTTTAATCCTTTATCCAGTGTCCTTAAAAAGGAAGTTTCCTCCTCAAAGATAACTTTGGATACATAGTCATGCTGATTGTAGAGTTCCGGAAATACCTCGTTAAGCTGTTTCGCCAATACACTGGTAAGTGAATGCAGGAAGGGCTCTTTAATATTGAGGAACGAATAGTAATATCTTACTGCGCGGCGAAGTATTCGGCGGATAACATATCCTGCGCCACTGTTTGAGGGCAACTGCCCATCGGAGATGGCAAACGATACTGCACGAATGTGGTCAGCGATCACACGCATCGCGATGTCAGTTTGGTCACGGCGCGAGTGCTTTGGCGTTCCGACAAAAGTAATCGTGTGATAGGGTATGCCGCACTGTTCTGATATCACCCTGATCAGCGGGGTGAACACGTCTGTATCGTAATTAGAAGTTGTCAGGTTGATGGCGCGGCATAGCCGTTCGAAGCCCATGCCAGTGTCGACGTTCTTATTCGGCAGCGGCCTTAATAAGGTAAGTGATGAACGAAGTTTTTCGCGTGCTATCTTCTTATCCTCTCCTTTGTACGCAACATCAAATTTTAAGAGTGCTGCCGGACTCCCTTTTTCAGGATTCCAGTATCTCTCGAATTCCATAAACACAAGATTCCATATCTCAATGACCTGCGGATCGTCGTTGTTGACAAGATCTTTACCCGGTATTCTTTTCCGTTCCTCATCACTGCGCAGGTCAATATGTATCTCTGAACAGGGACCACAAGGTCCGAGGTCAGCCATTTCCCAAAAGTTATCTTTTTTATTTCCGTGGATAATGCGATCATCATTTACATAATTGCGCCAAAGGTCATAAGCTTCTTTGTCGAACGAAAGACGGTCGTCCTGATCTCCTTTAAATACACTTACGTATAATCTGTCTTCGGGAAGTTGATATACTTTAGTGAGTAGCTCCCAGGCCCAGTCGATCGCGTCTTTCTTAAAATAATCACCAAACGACCAATTGCCGAGCATTTCAAACATCGTGTGGTGATAGGTGTCGATGCCCACCTCTTCAAGGTCGTTGTGTTTTCCCGAAACGCGGAGACATTTCTGTGTATCGGCTATACGGGAACTTACGGGCGAAGCATTTCCCAGAAAGATGTCCTTAAATTGTACCATTCCGGAATTTGTGAATAGCAAAGTGGGATCGTTCTTTAACACCAATGGCGCCGAAGGAACGATTGTATGGCCTTTACTGGCGAAGAAATCCAAAAACTTCTGTCTGATCGTGCCCGAATCCATCCTGCTGGTGTATTTTAAGCTTTTATACTTTGTGAATTTTGCTATCTTTAAAACTAGCCCAAAACAGGGAGCCACAAAATTAAGCGCGGATGACAGAGTATCAGCAGATCGGGAAGGATTTTTTATGGCTAAATGTAATACATCTAGCTTGTAATTAATTACTACCGGCTGGAAGCCGGTAGATTTGGAGAAAGGCTGCAAGCCTTCTAAAGACCGTCTGATATCTTAAAGTCGTCATCCTTAGTCTCGATCTCCTGTCTCTCAATGTACTCCTTGACTATCTCATCCGTCACCGTACCAACACTGGCAGCAAAATATCCACGTGCCCATAAATGCTGTCCCCAAAAAGATTTTCTCAACTCTGTATATTCCTGAAGCATCTTTCGCGATGTCTTACCTTTTAAGTATTGCACCAACTTACTCACCGAAATCTTCGGCGGATAGCTCAGCAAAAGGTGTATATGGTCCACTGAAACGTGACCCTTAACTATCACCACATCATTCGCAAGGCATATTTCCCGAATAAGCTCACGGACTCGAGTTGCTATCCCTGCCCGCAAAACCTTTTTCCTATACTTCGTTATCCAAACAACGTGTATCTTTATGTCATAGCGACTATGAGAACCCGCGCGATATTCCATAGCCCCAATTTACTAAAGTTCCCGCCTAAA
>JANNPM010000371.1:0-1852 GCA_031400145.1 Chryseolinea sp.
GGCCGACGACGAGCGCGGTCTGCACGCCGGGGGTTTGGGGCTTGCGGATATGCGGCGGCACCAGGGTCGCAGCGGCAGGCACCGCAGTGATAAATTGGCAAGTCCGGCACTGATAAAGGGTATGTACAAGAAAGGCATGAATCAGTTTTTACCCTTTATCATTACTGTGATTGCAATCCTTTTGACTGACCTGCTGATTGGCATATCGATCGGCATACTTGTTGGATTGTTTTTCGTGTTAAAAACGAACTTTCAGCGCTCAATAATCAGCGTTCACAGCGACGGCAACTACCTCATCCGGCTGACCAAGGACGTTACTTTTTTGAACAAAGCATTGTTGAGGCATACGCTCCGGGAAATTCCCGTAGGCAGCAAGGTGATAATCGATGGAACACGGCCGACTTTTATTGATCAGGACATTATAGAGACAATAACTGATTTTAAGGATGCTGCCTTGAGTCGCGAGATCAAGGTTGAGCTTAAGCAATCAATTACAGCAATGAATCCACTTTTTAGGTTATGACATTCAAAGAAAAGATCCTGCTGGAAAGCAAACTTTGGACGCTGGAAAAGCAGAGCGTCGATAACCAATATTTCAAGGATCTGATGCGCCGGCCAAAGCCCATGATGCTATGGATTGATTCAACCGACAACCTGGTTCCCGTGCGGGAACTCACGAATACCGACCCGGGCGAGATCCTGGTCCATCGGAACCTTGCCTCACAAGTACGCGCTGATGACATAAGTCTTATGGCTTCTCTTGAGCACGCTGTAGATATTTCGGGTGCGGAATATATTGTTGTTTGTGGATTTAGTCATTGCAGCGGGGTGCGTGACGTTATACATGGTAAGGATTCGAAGCCGCACCTTAATCGATGGCTCGACCAATTGCACGAAATGTATGAGCATAACGCCGGCAACATGGAACGACTCTCTGCACGTCAGAAAGAAAAATTACTCTGCGAATTAAATATTCAACGGCAAATCATGAATCTCAGCAACCTTGACGTTGTTCAAAGCGCCTGGGGAGCAGGAAGAAAACTCACGCTGCTGGGTTGGTACTTTAATCTTAACGAGGGTTCTATCCAGGAAATCTTTTCTATGCAGAAACGTGACGTGCTTATGCAGGTTTCACCTGTGCAATAACGACTACTTGTTGCTGAAGCGGGCTTTTTTATATTTGCAGGCTCAACGTGTTTTCATGACGAGCATAAATTTTATTGATGAGTTAAGATGGCGTGGATTGCTGCACGATGTAATGCCGGGAACGGAAGCGCAGCTTTTGAAAGAACGCACGGCTGGCTATATAGGCTTCGATCCTACCGCAGACTCTTTACATATAGGTCACCTCTCACAAATAATGACATTGCTGAACTTCCAGCGCGCAGGACATAAGCCGTTTGCCCTTGTGGGCGGCGCCACCGGAATGGTAGGGGATCCTTCGGGAAAATCGGCTGAACGGAACCTCATCTCTGCAGAAACTCTCTCACATAATATTTCCTGTGTAAAGAAGCAACTCGAAAAATTTCTGGATTTCTCCGGGCCGAATGCGGCAGAAATGGTGAATAACTACGATTGGTTCAAGGACTTTAAATTCCTTGACTTTATTCGCGATGTGGGCAAGCATCTTACGGTTAATTACATGATGGCTAAGGATTCAGTACAGAAGCGTTTGGAATCCGGATTGTCTTTTACCGAATTCACGTACCAACTGGTGCAGGGATACGACTTTTACTGGCTATACACGCATAAGCAATGTAAACTGCAGATGGGTGGATCGGATCAATGGGGCAATATCGTTACGGGAACAGAATTGATTCGCAGAAAATCGGAAGGCGAGGCGTTCGCGCTT
>JANNPM010000382.1:0-6014 GCA_031400145.1 Chryseolinea sp.
CCTTCTACAATATGAAGTCGCTGATCGTCAATTGACGGCGGATCGTTTACCAGCGTACTGGGTATCACGATATCCTCGTATGTCTCACTTAACCTTACCGCCGTCAACCTTCCCTGATTTCCCGCGGAAGACGAGCCTAAAACTATACGTCCAATGCCAGGAGTTCCAGTAACCGAATGAACGGTAGTTGCTGTCGACCACACCGTTTGAATTTCTGAAAGATCGGGAGCGATTGTGTATGAATAAGAAACCTTACCAACACCATCCCAAACTCCTTTCACTACAAACTGAAACGTCTGGCCTGCTGAAATACTTGTGGAACCATGATTAGCCGTAGCGCTACCCAGACTTAATCTTGCAAAGAGCTGGCCGTTGTCCTTTGTAGCATGGAGCCTTACCCATTGATCTCCTGAAGTATTATCGTCAATCCGGAATATCACCCGGATTACTTGTCCAGCATCTAATTCATCAACATTAAAATAACTTGCCATATAAAACGGCACACCCGGCTGAATTTGAAAAGGACTGGTAGATATCGGTTGATAATCGTATCCAACATTTTGACCCGATACGTTTACAGAATTTGCAGAACTATAACGATCCGGAATTTGCAATTGTGACGCAGAAACCTGCGCGGAAGAATTACCCAACGTTCTTTTCCAAATACCATTCGAAACAGTCTCCAGTGGTCCGGCCTGATAACCAGCAAACTCCTCTTGAACTGAGGTAGATGCCGCAGGGATGGTGGGTTGAACCGAAGTACCCTCACTGCGGGGGAATGAGCCCGCAAAGTAGAAGATAAACAAATGGATGCTTAGCAAAAAAAACTTGATTGCCCCGCTACGCTGATTGTTTGTAAAGTTCACAAATAACAGAAATTTTTAGTTGACGATAACCGAAACACAAATGCTAACGAAGGTAGACAGGTAATTACAATAAAATTGTTTCTGGAAATGAAATGAAAGTTAAATGTTGTGTACCTCAATGTTATCCCGATGCTAATTCGTGATTTGATTTTTAGTAAGGGCATTTGTTGTATAAGCTCACTTCGTACCGTAAGAAAAAGATCTCTCGGCCCTGAACAGGTCGCCTTAGAAACAAGCGTGGGCTTTTGAGTTGGTTTGCGTTAGCCAAGAGGCCATGCTTGTGTTAAAGTTACTAGGTTGTGAAAAAGCGCTTCAATATCCTGATGAATTTGGGGGAGAACTCCACATTTCTCAGGAAGTTCCGACTAACATATTGAATCACTTTGTTCAATCGAATGTTAAGACCGAGCGAATAAATTAACAGGTTCACTTTGTATCTGGCTTTTGCCGCCTTATACATGCTGTAATAATCTTTGATTTCTTGTTCTTTAAACGCCAAGATTCGCAGCACTGAGAATGGCGAAATTGCCTTATCTATGAAGGTCGGCGGCAAAGATTTGCTCAGCGTCCAATAACATAGTTTCGTCCTTAAACATTTTTCGCATACACCGCAGTTATTAAAATATAGTTTAGTGCAAACCCTCAGGTATTCGTTACATGCTGGCCAATCCGCTATTCGTTTCAGTTTTTCAATTCGCGAATAGCCTCCGCCATAGTTATAAACTCTGAAGTTTTCCGAGGACAGCAGTGGATCAGTAATTGGATTCGAGCCCCATGGGAGCCGCAGGTAATCATAAGGGTGGCTGCTACCCAGCAGACCTATTTGATAACTTGAGTTAAACAATGTAAGGCAAGCGATAATTGCCGCCGCATGCGTATCATTCCAGTCTCCAAATTCCCGCAGGTTGCTCTGAATAGATATCAAGGGAATATCGATTGACGAAGTGACTTTTCTAATGTCCTCCAAGGAGCTGGCAAAATCTGCACTTTCTGATAGCGGGATATCAAATCCATGTATAAACAGGGAGGCCGAAATTCGGAAAGGGGCTCCGCTGGTAGCAATCAGGTTCTCATACAGGATAAACGCGCCGTCCACGCCGCCAGTGAAGGCCGAGATTGCGTGACTTTCATGAATCAAAGGTAGTTGCGCCTCAACGGCAACAATATCAACGACGGAATATTTTTCAGGCCTCCACTTATGCCATGCACGCTGGAATTCCATCAGGTTTAGCACAAGGCCACGGGAAACACTCTTCCCATGGACCACAATCATATGATCCGATTCCATTGCCGGAAAAAGCAGACCTATTAAAAACGGGTCTGCCAACCCGGTAGTAAAGGCCGCATACTCGACTGGCACCTTGAACCAAATCTGTTGAGGTGATCCGTCTAGCGTAAAGAGGCAGCTCAACTTCAGAAAATTGTCTTCGTATTCTTCCTCAAAATTTATATGGAGTTCCCTCATTGACTAAACCCAGCCGCTCTACATGGTCAAAATAATAATAATGTTATCTTACAGTGAAGGTGCCGTAACACTCAATACAGTTATTTGAGATCAATTTTATTTTCACAGGCCGAAAGCGAACTATTCGCGTCAAAACTAGTCAAGGAATGGAAAAAGGTATAATTTATATCGTAACCGGAGAAAAAAAATATAAGGATGAATGCCAGTATTCAGCGACTGAAGCGAAGAAGCACAATCCTGACATTCCCATTACACTATTTACCGATCACTACAGCGGTAATCAAAAGCCTTTTGACGCAATTGTACAAATTTCTGAGAAGGCCCATCCATTAAAATTAAAGACAAAATACTTAGCCAAATCACCCTATCAACAGACCCTGTTCCTGGACTCAGATACCAAAGTTGAGGGGGGAATAGAAGATCTATTCAACAACCTTAAGTATCATGACTTCCTGGTGGGTAAATGCCCAAATATCGACTTCGGTGTTCGACCCCCGAAATTTGTTGATTTCGTTCACCCAATAGATTACAATACGGGCGTTTTCCTGTTCAAAAAAAATGTGTCTACTAATTCCTTTATTGAAAAATGGACAGAACTGACAAACCTAGAGGATGATTCACGTATGCGTCCTGGCACCTTTTGCGACCAGCATTACTTTAATCACCTTATTAACGATTTAGCTTACCATCAAAAAATAGGTTTGGATTTGGCGATTTTTGATAATAAAATTTATAACGTTCGCAAACCTGCTTACGATTCACTTGAGGCAAAAGATAAGAAACGCGTCATCATCAAACATTGGCACCTGCTCAATCAAAGTTTGCCTTATCGTTTACTCAGAGATGTTAAAAATTCATTAAAATGAAAATCCATCCGCTAATCATTTATTGTATGGGATGGTTATTTCGTCACGTAATTTTTCTAATGCTTCTGATACCCTTTGTCGGCCGGGTTCAAAATATTGAAAAGTGAGAAGCCTGAAATAGCTTGCTAATTTTGTATCAAGAACGTCGGCAATGGAGTTATTTACATCAATGCCACTGCTCGCCTCGATACAATATTCAGACAAACCGATTGTCTCGAAGAAATTTTTGATTTTCGGAGTTACCCACAATGCAATGGCCGGTACGTTTGCGTCGATGGCCATTATTGCTGCATGCAACCTGGTGCAGAATACGGCGTCCTTAGTTTGAAGGAAACTCACTATTTCCTGGAAGGTTCGGGGATGGAAAATAGTGCTAAACTGACCCGTCATGGAATGCACCGCCTGTGCCGCCCTCAGATCATTCTGATCACCCGTCGTAAACAGTGTCACCGTAAAATTACGCCTCCTCAAGAAATTGATAACGGCCTTTAAAAACAGCTCATAGTCATGTTGCAAATGCTTTTCAGAACCGGCAAAGTGCATCACATTTATCGCTATGCTTCGTGGGGGGACGAAAGTCTTGCCTTCTTCCTGCAGATCCATTCCTAAGGCAAAATCTCCAAAAATGAAGATGTCTTTTTTAGATAACGGCTGAAGTGCCCTTTTGCTTTCCCTATCCCGAACGGCTACCAATTGCGCGTAGTTTACAAACTTTCTCAGAATGTACTTTCCTGCCATCGAAAAATTGCCGGAAGAACTGCATCCGACGCTGAATAACGGCAGGCTTAAATCCCTGCATATCTTTTGAATAAGCAGCAAAGACGAAGGAAAATGGAGTCCGTTGTCATCTAGCAACGCTCCTCCGCCTACAAGCACAGCGTTGCAGGATACAAACTCCGCCCTGATTGATTGCCGGTTGGCATAGTTTCTAAAAAACCTGAAGACAAATTTAGATCTTGGAAAATGCCGATGGCCAAATTTTAAGAGTTTCTGTCCCACACCATCAACCTGGCCTGCACTAATTGTTGGGGAGAATAGCTCGTCTAGTTGTCTTGTCGTAGCGACATGGCCCAGGTATCGAAAGCTTCCGAGCGCGAATAGCTTCACGTCGAATCCCAAAGAAAGTAAATAGCGGACTGCCTTAATTCCGATAGCCTTATCGCCAATATTGCTTGTATTCCACTCGCCAACGAGTGCGATACTGTTATTCTTCTGTCGCATAGATAAACCGACCATTTATTAGCAAGTGCATCGGCGGTTAAGACCAATGCAAGCTATTCAGAAATTCGATGCCATTGAAACGGCAATCAGCGCACGCGGGCGATTAATAATTCCTTAACACAACCGTCACTCCCTGGCAAGGTGATAATAATTACCTTGCCCGCTGAGGCTTTGCAAGAGGTAACTATTACTGATCGAGTCTGGAGTGTCAACAGCGCTAAAAATTGTGATCGCATCAATTCAAAGATATAAGGAAAAGGTTCTTCATTTTACACGATCCGAAGGTTTTATCAAGTATTTCAGCAACACGTCATGGCTGATGCTGGATAAGGTGGTAAACCTCTCGATCGCGTTTGTTATCGGAATCCTTGTTGCGCGCTATTTAGGACCGACTAATTTCGGAATTTACAGTTTTTCGAAAAGCATTGCAACCGTTTTTGTTGTGCTATGCGGTGTGGGATTCGAACGATTTGTAGTCAAAGATTTTATTAACAAGGCCCACCAGGAGGAAACAATTTTCGGGACTACACTTGTGCTGCAACTTGCCGCGGCCTTGCTGAGTGTCGTCATCTTTATCGCCATTAGTCCACTCATAGTTGACGAAGAACTCACCTTTTATCTGGCGCTGATTTTTATATTGGTGTCATTATTTGACGCATTTTCAGTAATCCGATACTATTTCCAGAGCCAGGTGCAGGCGCGGTTTACTGCAAAAGTCGCTATGTTCAAAATAATATTCAGCTCGTTGCTTAAAGTTCTGCTGATATACTATAAACTTCCACTTATCTATTTCGGTTACGTGGCTTTGGTGGAATCCATTATTGGTTCCATTGGCCTGATACTGGTACTAAACGCAAGAAGCAGGTTCCGTATCTCTGGCTGGAAAGTTAACTTAAAATATGGACAACGTTTGTTCCTTAATTCCTGGCCAATGCTTGTTTCCGGATTTTTGACCTTCATCTATATGGAGACAGACCAGATTTTGATCAAGTATATGTTGGGTAATAAGGAAGTCGGTTTGTTCGCCATCTCGGTCAAGCTTTCGAACATCTGGTTTTTTATTGGGTCTGTACTTTGCAGCTCCCTCTTTCCAGCGATACTGAATGCCAAAAAGTCTAATGAGAAAGTATATCAGGCACGTTTGAATAAGTTGTTCAAATTCCTGGTAGCAATGGGATTGGTCATTTCCCTTACGGTTTTTTTGTTGAGCGGTTTTATCATCCAGGTGTTATTCGGACCCGAGTTTAGACCAGCGCAGGCCTCTTTACAAATCCACATCTGGTCAGTGATCTTTGTCTTTATTGGGATTGCGGGGACGCAGTGGTTCATCACTGAGAACCTGCAAAAGCTGCTATTGCAGCGTACCATTACCGGCGCAGTGGTAAACGTGATTTTAAACCTCCTTTTAATTCCTCGGTTTGGGATAAACGGGGCCGCCATCTCCACACTCGCTGCTCAATTTATGGCCTCTTATGCCAGCAACGCGTTCTCTCCAAGAACAAGGCAACTGTTCTTTATTCAAACAAAGGCCTTATTCTTTTTAAAGTATCGCCATGAATGATTTTAATACTCCCATTCTGCTATTGGTGTTTAACC
>JANNPM010000402.1:0-4275 GCA_031400145.1 Chryseolinea sp.
GCATAAGTATCTCTTCACCGCGGTGTTATACATTGTTGTTTTTGTGCTGTGGATCCTGTGGGTTCGGAAATTCTCTAAACAGAAAAGCGTCGTCGCTTCATGATTCGGACGCGTATTTTGGTAGGGTCGCTCTGCGTTATCGGACTCTTGCTGGTATTTTTGTTTCAGCGTATTGATCTGGCTGGCGCGCTGGCGCTGGCAGAACGGCCAATCGATCGCTTTTTAATTAATCGCGCCATGCGATTTTTGATAAACGACGCATTGGCCGTCGGATTGATCTATGCATTGTTTGCGGAGAGAAAGTATGTGATCTTTTCGCTTTATGTGCAGATCGCGGGTGTCTTCCTTTTTCTTATCCCCTACTTTATATTAAAGTTATATTTTCCTGGATATAATGGTCCGTTGATATCTTTTTTACATCGGTTGGTACTGAATCCGACGCTGTTGATGTTGTTGATACCGGCATTTTACTATCAGAAGTATAGGGTGGCGAGCGAGTGATGTGGTTATCTTGATGCGCAGAGTCCTTGAGACAAGCACGATCTTTCATGAAATGTTCAATCCGCTGGGGAGTCATCTCCTTTTTCTTCACCCAAGGCCTTTGCTTCGCCTCGTGGGCGAGCCGCATTCCGGATATCAAGCGAGCGCTAGGACTCAGCGACGCGGGATTGGGGAGCGTATTAGTCGCATTGCCTGCCGGAGCGATGGCGGGTCTTCCGTTTGCGGGTTGGCTGGTTACGCGTATGGGAAGCAAGAAAGTGGTGGTCGCTGGAAGCATTCTTTACGTGCTAACCCTGGTAGGGATCGGCTTTACCACCATGACATGGCATCTCGTGCTCGGATTACTTTTCTTCGGGTTCACCGGCAACCTTGTCAACATTGGCATCAACACGCAGGCGATAGGTGTTGAGAAGCTTTATAAGAGATCCATCATGGCTTCATTTCACGGCGCTTGGAGTGTGGCAGGTTTTACCGGCGCGGCAATTGGTGCGCTGCTTGTTTCGAACAAAGTGCATCCTTCATGGCACTTCATCGGCATTGCGCTGCTGTGCTTCACGATGATTTCGATAGCGCGCCATTATACATTACGTGCGAAGATAAGCGGCGACGATCATCCGTTATTTGCGATTCCTGATCAGCCCTTGCTAAAGCTTGGCTCAATTGGTTTCTGCAGCATGGCGTGTGAAGGCGCCATGTTTGACTGGAGCGGCGTTTACTTTCAAAAGGTGGTGATGGCACCCGCTTACCTGGTTACGCTTGGATATGTCGTCTTCATGTGCGCGATGGCCGCAGGACGGTTTACGGGCGACGGACTCGCGAACAAGATCGGAAGGAAGAGAATGATCCAGCTTAGCGGCATCATGATTGGCTCGGGTTTGATGCTGTCGGTATTGTTGCCGCACATCGTTTTCGTAACCCTTGGATTTCTGCTCGTTGGCTTCGGTGTGTCGTCTATTGTTCCACTAGTGTACAGCGCAGCCGGCAGGTCACAGACATTTTCCCCAGGCATGGCGTTGGCAGCGGTATCAACCATTAGTTTCCTCGGATTTTTAGTGGGACCGCCGGTGATTGGATTTATTGCTGAAGCCGCGAGTTTAAGATATTCATTTGCCGTGATTGCCGTGTTGGGATTGTGCACGACACTACTGGCGAGCAAGGCGACGTTGATTAATCGGTGAGCGCTAAAGTTCTCTTACCCAGGCCTGCGGCCTTTCAGGTCTTATCCTGGACTCAGATGCTTTGGCCTTTCAGGCGTTACGCCTAACGGCCATCAAATCAATCAAGTCAATCAATTACCTCGCGTAAATGAATGTAGCCTGAAGGGCCGTAACCTTCGAACCCCGGGTCAGGCCTTATACGTGAAAAGCATCAAATCCATTAACGTTATCGCCGAGGGTGAATGCGTGCAGGCCTGAAGGTCCGAAACATCTGAGCCCAGGGTTAGGCCTGAAAGGTCGCCGCCCTGGGAAAACAACGCCCCCGACCCATCCGGCAGGCCTGAAAGGCCGTTACCTTTGCGCCTTGGTTAAATATAGCAAAGCGATCTTCTGATTGCGATTTAACTAAATGACATAGGTCAACACGAAACCTCCACAAGCCATTCTCCAAAACGCCGGGTCACGTTAAGTCAATTCAATCACTCAATCACTAAGTATCCTGCTTCCCTTCCTGATCTCCTCATTTGCACTCTTCACCAGTACATCTCCCCTCCTCACTTCTCCAAATATCTCAACCCTGTTATCGATAGCCCTGCCTGTACGCACGGGAATCCATGCCGCAGTGTCCTGTTGAACACGTATCACGAAAACTCCCTCCGCTGCATTTACCACAGCAGTCTTCGGCACAACGTACGTGCTATCTGTCCCTTCCAAGGCAAGCTTCACCTCGGCTATCATGCCAGGCAATAGCTTCTTGTCACTATTCGCGACGTCCATTTCCACCCTTTCGGACCGCAGCCGGCTGTCCAGCGCGCCAGCATGCCGCTTAATGGTGGCCACAAAAATTTCATTCGACCGTGCCTTGACCGTAAACCGGATCGTGTCCCCTTGCTTAAAATACGATGTGAATGCTTCGGGAACAGAAACGACGAGACGCAAATGCTTTTGCTCCTGTAATGTAAGAAGCGGAAATTCTGATCCCTTTCCGGAGGGACCAACATAGGCTCCAGGATTTACGTTGCGCGCGCTGATAACACCGGCAAACGGAGCCCTGATCTCAAGATAACTTTTTGTGTTGTCCGCTTCACGGTATGACGCCCTCGCGGACTCAAGCTGCGCTATTTCTGATTGCATGCGCGCATATGCCTGCTCGAGATCGTTCTGAGAAATGGTGCCGGGTGTTTTGCTGGTTTCAAGCAGGCGATCATAATTTGCTTTGCTTGCGCTATAGACAGCCTGCTGCGACTTCCACCGGGACTCGGCGCCGGTTACACGTGATGTTAACTCGGGTGCGTCCATTGAAACGAGCAGTTGGCCTTCTCTTACTTCGCTGCCAACATCGACATATACTTTCTTGACGAAGCTTGTCTCGCGGGCATAGAGGTCTACTTGTTGGAATGAGATGAGCTCACCCGGGACATTCAGGATGGAGGAGAACTTGTCCTTTGACAGGGAGAATGTTTCGATGGTGGGCTTGGGGGTTTGCGTCGCAGGTTCCGCTTTGCGCGAGGTGCACGAGTGTAGTAATAGGATGGCTATGCATGACCGAACCGTATTAACCGCAAAGGCGGAAAGACGCGAAGGGAACGCAAAGAATACAAATACCTTTGGTTTTTCTTTGCGCCTTAGCACCTTAGCGGTTCCTGTATTCTGGGCTGTTTTCATCTTCGGGATCTAAGGATAATGAAACGACGGATGATTTTTCCTGCACCCAGGCGAAGACCAGTGGCAGGACGATGATCACTGCAAAAGTCGACGCAAAGAGTCCGCCGATAACGGCGCGGGCAAGTGGCGCCACCTGGTCGCCGCCTTCGCCGTGACCGATGGCCATGGGCATCATCCCGGCAATCATGGCAACGCTGGTCATCAATATAGGACGTAGCCGCACGGCTGCTGCCTCGCGCGCCGACGCCAGCGCATTGCTGTTATGAAGACGAAGTTGCTCTGCGTTGGTGATGAGCAGCACAGCGTTGGCAATAGAAACACCGACAGACATGATGATACCCATATAGGATTGGAGGTTCAATGTGGAACCGGTGAGCAGCAACATGGCGAGCGCGCCCAATAATACGGCGGGCACTGTTGCGAGCACGACGAGTGAAACCTTGAAAGACTGGAAGTTCGCAGCAAGCATCAGGAAGATCACGACAATGGCCACGATCAACCCTGACTGGAGACTGTCCAATGTGTCCCTCAGGACAAGTCCGAGTCCTATCGGTTCAATAGTCATCCCGCGTGGCAGATCTCCCATGGACGCAATTGCCTTCTTTACATCCGCTGATGCGCTGCCAAGATCTTTATCATGCAGGTTCGCCGTAACCGAAAGGATCGGTGTTGCTCCAAGATCGTCGTTCTGCCCATACGTTGTATCGTAGTCAAAGGTGGCGACATCGCCGAGTACGGGTCTTGAGCTGTTCCTGAGTATCGGTATTTCCGAAAGGTCGTCCAAACTGTTCATTTGATTTTCCGCCACCTGGACCTGCACGCCGTAACTTAGCCCGGCCGCTTCATCAAGCCACACGTTCTTTTCGGTATAGCGTGACGACGACGTCGATGCAATCAACGAGCGGGATATCTCGTCCAGGTCTACGCCAACCTGGGCGGCGCGCATGCGGTC
>JANNPM010000404.1:0-7978 GCA_031400145.1 Chryseolinea sp.
TTTTCACCTTCTTTACCGGTGATCTTTGCCACAGAGCCTTTTTCGGCCAGATTGCCGTACAGGATCTGCAAATGTCCCGTTGCTTTTATAGGACGTTCCAATGGCATTATGACATCCTGCTTTTCAAAATTCAACGAAGTAACATTCTTTAGATTTTCTTTTATGGTCTTACCGGTAACAGTGATACAGTCACCATGCAGCATACCTTTGTCCAGCAGATATTTCATCACGCCCGGCACGCCACCAATTTTGTGAAGCGCTTCCATCAGGTATTTGCCACTAGGCTTAAGGTCAGCCAGCAGGGGCGTTTTGTCAGATATGCGTTGGAAATCATCTTGTGTTAGTTGAACGCCCGCGCATTTGGCCATCGCGATTAAATGTAACACCGCATTGGTAGAACCGCCAAGAACCATGATTACCGTTATTGCATTCTCAAACGCATTCGGCGTCATGATGTCTCGCGGGCGTAGGTCGCGTTCAAGCAATATCCTGATGGCCTTGCCAGCTTCGACACATTCATTCGACTTCTCCTTGCTCAGGGCAGGATTGGATGATGAATACGGCAAAGACATGCCAAGTGCCTCAATAGCCGAAGCCATTGTGTTTGCCGTGTACATTCCGCCGCAGGCTCCGGCGCCGGGGCAGGAGTTTTGAATGATGCCCTTATAATCTTCCGGAGTGATATTCCCTGCCAGCTTTTGTCCCAACGCTTCAAACGCTGAGATGATATTCAGTTCCTGGCCTTTCCAGTGTCCGCCCGCAATAGTGCCGCCGTAGACCATGATCGAAGGGCGATTGAGTCTGGCCATCGCCATAACAGAACCCGGCATATTCTTGTCGCACCCCACTACCGCGATCAAACCGTCGTAATACTGTGCCCCACACACAGCTTCAATGGAGTCGGCAATAATCTCACGGCTGACCAGCGAATACCGCATGCCTTCCGTTCCATTGCTTATCCCGTCGCTTACGCCGATGGTATTAAAGATCAATCCAACAAGCTCATTGTCCCAGACAGCCGTCTTAACTTCCTTTGAAAGATCATTAAGATGCATGTTGCAGGTGTTGCCATCATAGCCCGTGCTAACGACGCCTACCTGTGCTTTCCTGAGATCCAATTCTGTTAATCCAATACCATACAACATCGCTTGCGCTGCCGGAAGGGTTGGATCCTGTGTAATGGTCTTACTATATTTATTTAATTCCATTCTTTCAGTTCAAAAAGTTTCGCCGACGGATCAGCTTTGTGTATGAAATCCGGTTGTCAGATGATGACGTAGCTGAATGACTTTTCCAGCACCTGGCATTTATAAGCTTCCTGTACCGTGGCACCGAGACTATCTTGCCATTCTTTCAAAAATGGTTTGGCATCAATAGATTCAATGCCTGCGATCTCAGTCGCAGTGCCGCACAGGAAAGCGCCGTCTGCACCTTCAAGTTCTTCGGATTGTATATTTCTTTCTTCTACGGGTATTTCAAGTGCACGACAAATGTTCAACACTGTTTGCCTGGTTATACCCGGCAAGATGTGACCAGCAGGGGGGGTATAAAGAATTCCGTCTTTCTCCATGAAAAAATTAGCGCCCGGTGCTTCCGCAACATAGCCATTCATGTCAAGCATCAGCGCATCGTCGTATCCGCGCACTCTCGCTTCGCCTGTGGCAAGCACGGAGTTTACATAGTTACCCGTGACCTTGGCTTCGATTTTCAATGAGTTAGGATTGGGCCGCTGATAGGACGACATACAAAGTTTTAACAGATTATGTCCATGATATTTGTCCCATTTCCACGCACACATCATCAGATACACATCCTGTGAAGGAGCTAACGTCATGTTTGCTCCGCAGTACACCAACGGACGTATGTAGGAATCAGCGAGGTCATTTTTTTCAAGCAGCTGGTATGCGATCTGGATCAGTTCTTCAGTTTCATACTGGAAAGGGATGCCAACCAAGGCACAACTTTTCTTTAGACGACTAAAATGCTCATGCGCTTTGAAGACCTTTACCCCATTCATTGATCTGTAGGCGCGAATCCCTTCGAACGCTCCAAAGCCATAATGCAATGATTGGCTGAAGAGGTCGGCGTGCGCATCAACTGCTTTAATGAACTTACCATTCAAGAAAAGGATCGTGTCTTCCGAGTAATACATATAACAATTGTTAGTTTGTTTTTGGTCTATAAAGCAAAACCGCCCCGATTGTGTCGGGGCGGTTTTGAAAATCCTTCTGTTAAAATGTTATAACATCGCCCCGGCATGTTTTCGAATAATCACGGATAGCATCACAACAGAGAGTCTGAGCTCTTGAGAGATCATGCTGCATTCTGTCGCAGGAAGATTGTTCAACATATAATTTTGTCTGACTACAATCTTCAAGAATTATCCACTAGGATTCAAGCGTTAGCGCAAAAAAATTTGCAAAATGACGTTAACAAATGTTAGGTAGAAGAACGACCGTTAGCTATTCAGATATTCTACAATACCATCCCGTATGGCTATGAAGGTCCGCGTAAGAACTTCTTCATCTTCCTCCAGCAAGGTTACCCTGAAACCCTGAAGTTCCGAACAGAAGGAGGAAATTGGAACAACGCACACTCCTTTCGCCCCGAGGAGGTAATAAACGAAGCGCTTATCAAGCGGGATGGGCTGACTCGTCCAGCGCTCAACGAGACTGCGTGCAACACCGTTTTCAATGTTCATGTACTGGTGCGGCTTCAACGTTCCTTCACAGAAGATGATTGTATTATAAAACGCGCCATATGTTTCATTGAATGTTAGCTGAGGAACGGTATGCAATATGTTGGCAATGATCCTGGCACGTCTTCCAATATTCTGGTTGGTTTCCTCGCGGTAAACTTTGAAGCGAGGGTCGCCAAAAATTTTTGGTATGGCCACCTGTGGCAGCTTGGTGGAACAGACTTCTATCATCTTCGCGTTGTCGAGCACATTACAAAAGCGATTGAAGTCCTCATCCTTATCTCGGTTGTAGTATTCCATCCATCCACATCGGGCGCCCGGCCAGGGTAATTCTTTGGAAATCCCTTTCATCGAAATCCCAGGGACGTCCTCAATGATCTCCGCCAGGGAATATGCGCGAGCACCGTTGTAAGTTATGTTGATGTAGATCTCATCGGCTATTAGAAACAGGTTAAATTCCTTGGCCATAGCGACGATCCGTTTCAACATATCCATAGGATACACCATGCCTGTCGGATTGTCTGGATTGATTATCAGTATCCCGACGATGTTTGGGTTGTATTTGATCTTGTTGTACAAGTCATCAAGATCTGGATACCAATGATTCGTCGGATCAAGGCGATAGGTCAGTGGCTCATGACTGGCATGTGCAGCTTCAGCACTGGAGTGCGTAGAGTAAGCAGGCGAGGGACCAATAACGCGAGCGGTATGCGTCAGGAACTGATAGGCTTTTGAAATTGCATCTCCCAATCCGTTAAAAAAGCAGATGTCGTCCGGGATGATCTGTGCGCCGCCGTAAGCGTTTGTTTGTGCAGCAAGAAACTCACGTGTTTCAAGCATACCTTTCGAGGGGCAATAGCTGTAGACGTCATCAGACTTCACAAGGTCCACGATTACATCCTTGATCCATTGGGGCAGCTTGTGATTTTTTTGGATCGGGTCGCCAATATTTTCCCACGAGATGCGAATGCCGAGCCTTTTCAGCTGTTCAGCTTTCTTGACGATCTCGCGGATCTCGTAGCTCAGCTCGTTTGATCCTTCAGTTAATAGCTTTTGACGCATTACTTAAAAAGCGGCAATTAACCGCAAACACGCCAAGGCGCCAAGGAAACGCTGAGAATTATGACGGGGTGAGCCGTAGCGGCGCGCTACGCCACTCACTACTTACGTTTCCTCAATCCCACAACATTCTCCACGTGCATTGTATGGGGGAACATATCAACCGGCTGGACATTGATAATGTCGTACGCCTCACGCAGTATCCTCAGGTCCCGTGCTTGCGTTGCCGGATTGCAGCTGACATAAACAATTTTCTCGGGGGCCGCTTTCAAGAGCATTCGCGTTACATCTTCATGCATTCCCGCGCGTGGCGGGTCCGTTATAACTACGTCCGGACGACCGTGCGTACTGAGGAATGCGTCGTCCAGCAGATCCTTCATATCGCCAGCATAGAAATCGGTATTGGTGATGTTATTCATTCCTGAATTGATCCGCGCATCCTGGATAGATGCCTCGACATATTCAAGTCCGATAACCTTTTTCGCATGTGCCGCCACGAAGTTCGCGATAGTGCCGGCACCGGTATAAAGATCGTAGACGAGCTCACCGCCCTGCAGCCCGGCCATTGTGAATGCGGCAGAATACAGCGCATAGGCCTGGTCGGAATTGGTTTGATAAAACGATTTGGGCCCCACCCGAAAATATAGAAATCCCTGCCCATCGGGTTTTAGCATGCGCTCGGTAATGTAGGCGTTCCCTTTCCAGGTCAGGATGTCGAGGTCATTGAATGTATCGTTCTTCTTCCCATTGATCACATACTGGAAGGACGTGATTTGTGGGAAATCATTCTCAAGCCGTTGGAACACCCTGTCAACCCACTCCAGCTTATTATAGCTCACCTGCAAAATTACCATAACGTCACCGGTACTGGCCGTGCGTATTGTCATGGTTCTCAAAAATCCTATCTGTTTGCGCAGGTCGAAAAAAGATATTCCGCCTTTTATGGCCTCATCTCTTACCGCTAATCGCATTGCGTCGGAAGGAACGGCTTGAAGATGACATTCCCTGACATCAAACACAAGATCAAATTTTCTGGGGATGTGGTATCCAAGCGCGGGCTCCGGCTCTCCCCACGGGGTAACCGGATCCTCCTTGCGCTTTGACATCTCCTCAAAACTGAGCCACCGTTGCGCTGAAAACGTGAAATCGAGCTTGTTGCGGTAGTACCGGGTGTTAGTGGCTCCAAGGATTGGCTGAATAGTCGGGAGGTCTAATCCACCGATCCTTTCAAGGTTGTCAGCTACCTGCTTGTGCTTGTATTGGATCTGCGTCTCGTACTGAATGTGCTGCCACGAACACCCGCCGCAGATACCGAAATGCTGGCAAAAGGGAATGGCACGACTTGGAGAGAGTTGCTTGATCGCCGTTACACGACCTTCCAGAAACGAGCTTTTTATCTTTGTGAGCTCTATGTCTACCGTATCCCCGGGGGCTCCGCCTTGAAAGAATATGACCATTCCGTTTGTGCGTGAAACGCATTTCCCTTCCGCCGCCATGCTTTCGACGACAAGATCCTCCAGTATGTCTCCTTTTTTCATGAGGTGGTCAAATTACACAAAGTCAGGGTTTTCTCCCTTCGGCTATTTCCCTATATTGAGTTCTTTATGGGTGTGATATGAAGAGGATTCTACTGGCCATTTTCGTTGCTTGTGCCATACCCGCTGCAGCCTCTCACATCGTTGGCGGTGAATTCGAAATCATTCACGTTTCAGGAAACAATTACCGCATCAGCCTCATCCTCTATTTTGACGTGCTCAATGGGAGCACTGGGGCCAGAGATGCCGCGTTCTCTACGGCTATCTTCAGAAAGCGGGACAATGCCTTCATGCAGAACGTATATTTTCAAAATCCTTCAGAATCACCCGTAAGCTATACGCAGCCGAGTTGCTCGAATGGTGAAATTGTTACGACCAAACTGGTGTATACAACGGATATTGTCTTGTCGGACTCGCGCTACAATGACCCTGCCGGATACTACATTATCTGGGAACGCTGTTGCCGTAACTATACGATCACCAACATTTTCAGCGACGACCCCTCGTCAGGCGGACAGGCAGCAGGACAAACATTTTATCTCGAGTTCCCTCCCGTGGTCAAAGACGGCGAGCCTTTCTTTAATTCTACACCACATTTATTTCCGCCGCTTAGCGACTACGCCTGCCCGCGCAAACCCTACTATGTTGACTTCGCTGGAACGGACGACGACGGCGACTCCCTTGTCTATTCGCTGACGACGCCGCTGAGCACGCATACTACTGACGCCTTTCCGCCTTTGCGATCAGCGCCATATCCGTTAATACAGTGGCGGGATCCATTTAGCATCGACAATATCGTAGCTGGCGCACCAGACCTCAAGATCAGTAATGATGGATTTCTCACCGCTACGCCTACCCTTCAGGGGCTTTTCGTGTTTGCCGTGAAATGTGAGGAGTATCGTGATGGTCAAAAGATAGGGGAAGTCAGGAGGGATTTTCAGATGCTTGTAGTAGATGTTTGTCCACGTGCAGAGGCGCCGCAAATCACGGGAAAGAGTCTCGAAGATGCCGATTTTGGATTTGACGAAGAAATGTCCGTGACGTTTAGCAGCGATGCCACGGATGAAGAGCGATGCATTGAGGTGGAGGTGTCCGACGCTGATGCAAGCAAAGAGGACGATAACTTTACGGAGAACGTTCAGATCCGGGCCATTCCCATAGGCTTCCAGAGCGATGTTTCTGACGTTCTCCCTGAGATTACAACGGCTACGCTGGTGAACGGTAGCAAGATGGTATTTCAGGTTTGCTTTGAAAAATGTCCGCTGTTTAGTGGCCCTTACCAGATAGGTATAGTAGCCTATGACGATGCGTGCAGTCTTCCGCTGAGTGATACGCTAATCATTACCGTAAACATCACACCTCCTCCGAATGAGCGGGCCCGGTTCACCACCCTCGATATCACGGAAACGCTGGATGAAGGCCAGCTGAAAACCTGGCCAATCAGAGGGATCGATGCCGATGGCGATCAATTGGTCGTTGGCGTCATCCTGGATAACTTCAGAATGGAAGATGTCGGTATGAAGCTCGTCCAGACCAGGCTGGAGAATGGAACTTATGAAGCCTACCTTGAATGGGATACCCGTTGCGATGTGTATGATTTCTCGAACCGGTCGGAGTTCTTGGTGAAGGTTTTACTAGACGATGTGGATGAGTGCTTGCTGGCAGAACCTGATACCATGACCTTTGATCTTAAGGTTGATTTGCCTGGTAACGCCACACCAATTATTGACTCTGACCTCACCGCCGACCCGCAGGAAAGATTTGTAACTGAAATTACCCGGAAGGTAAATGAGTCATTAGTCTTTCATGTGACCGGAAACGACAATGATAATGATTTTATGGTGCTGGGGGCAAAAGGCGTTGGGTTTGAGTTATCCGATTATGATATTGTGTTCCCCGGTGCAAGCGGCAATGGCAGTATTGTGTCACCCTTTACGTGGAATATTTTATGCGATGTTGTAGACCTCGATGACAAGGATGAATTTACGTTTGAATTTATTGTTGTCGACAATTCAAACAAATGCAGGATGTACAAAGCGGACACGTTGAGTATCACCGTTGAGCTGCTTCCACCCGACAATGAACGTCCAACGTTGCTGATATCCAACCTGGAGCAAGATATCGTGATGACGAACAACGGAATCACTATCGAGTTGGGTCAGCAGATTACGCTCGGACTATCCGGCACCGACACCGACCTCTCCCCGGAGCCGGATTACCTGAAGCTCGAACTTATTGAGGTGGAAGGCCCGGTGGTGCCTGAGGGATACATATTTGCCGCGGCTGAGGGACGGGGTACCGTAAATACAACTTTTGCATGGAAGCCGGAATGTTCATTGCTCGCAAGTGGCCTTGAAGAAAATAATTTTACCTTTACTTTCAGCGTTACCGACGACCGCTGTTTCAACAAAAAGGGAGATACCCTGTCCGTGGACATTACGGTAAAAGATGTCAGCCGCAATGACGAAGATTTTATGCCACCTAATATCATTACTCCAAACGGCGACAATCTCAATGACTATTTCGCGATGGTGAAGGAAGACCCCGAAAGCCACGAACTTGTCAGCATACTGCCGCGTGACAATTGTTCCGCACACTTCGAGGGCATCTCTATTTTCAATCGCTGGGGCAAACAGGTATTCGAGAGTTTCGACCGCGACTTTAAATGGTTCGCCGAAAACGAAGC
>JANNPM010000419.1:0-2150 GCA_031400145.1 Chryseolinea sp.
TTCCATAATTTTCGCCACACGTATGCCACCCTGCAACTTTCCGCTGGCACTGATATCTACACGGTTTCAAAAATGTTAGGGCATCGGAACGTGAAGACTACGCAGGCGTATACTAAAGTGGTAGATAAACTTAAAATTGAAGCTGCCAATAAAATAAAGCTTGATTTCGAATGAAGAAAATTATTCCATTGTACGACCACGCGTCAGATACTCTCAAGGGACTGACAGAGTCTGAATACAAAATGATAGGTGTGTTATCATCCTCTCCCCCCAGCCGAATAATGGACGTATTGGCGGAATTCTTGGAAAATTCAAATGATAAATCTTTATTTTTTTCACGGACCGAAGAAATATTCTTGTGTTATCAGCGATGGGGTGCGCTTGTTATGAATCCATTTAGTTTTAAGCAAAACTTGGTGACGCTTGTCATTGAGTACCTCGAATTGTTGCGCACCCGACCGTCAGGCTCAAGTGTCAAACCTTCGAAGGATATGCCTCCAACAACTTCAATAAAGAGATCGATCAATAAGGTCGCAAGGGAGCTTAAATTGGAAACGATAATTACGCCATTTTCAACATGGAATAAAGTCAGGAATCTTCTTGTCAATGAAGAGGTGCTCACAAAGACGTATTCATTGAATTTTAGGGGGAACGATTGGAAGAAGCGAACAATATTTCTCATTCACGAATTAGAAAATAAAAAATACTTTGATAGGCTCAGTTCAGATCAGGTCGCGGTGGTAATTAAAGGTACCTTCAACGTTACAATAACAAGGCGATACGTAGATATGGTTTTTAGCAGTGGAGAGCAAACAGATGAATTCAAGTTCATTCCAGTTAATTCACATAGTTCTTAAAGTTCCCATAGTTCCTAGAATTCCGTACAGGAACTATGGGAACTGTTGTTTATTTGATTGATAGCACCTTTGAGTATACCAATTGCTCAAATGAACGACATCATATTTACCTCCATCAGACTGAATGAGTTAGAGATTCTCATTGAAAACTCCGTTACGAAAGTTTTGAAACAATGCAGCATGCTTCAAAACAATGAGCCTCAAAAAATCGATTCCGATATTTTGGATATCAAAGAGGCCAGTGAATTATTAAACCTAGCTATTCCTACAATTTACGGCTTGGTGTCCAAGAGAGCTTATCTCATACAAAAGGTCCAAAAAACTGTACTTCAAGAGATCCGAGCTTACGCAGTGGATCCAATCCGGAAAAAGAAGTTCAGTATCTGAGATCCAGACTAAGGCAAAGACCTTCAACAGCCGGCAAAAATGAGAAAGCACACTATCTCCCGCAATTGTATCGAGTGTGGTGATGAATATATCGCTGTACTATCAAACTCCCGATTTTGTGGTTCACGTTGTCGGGCTGCCTTCTGGCGTGCGTCGCAGCGTTCGCAAACGCACGCCAGTACGCACCAAACGCTGGAGAACGATGATGAAACGTCTGATCGTCTAGCGTTCGAGCAACAAAAGACCATCGACACGGCGGCGCAAATGCAGATTGTAACGGATTTGCTAGAAAGGGAAGCTGACAGATGGCGCACGGCGTATGACGAAGAACGCATCGTACGAAAAGAACTCGAGAATGAAATTAAGGACTTGGAAAATGAGACAGTTAGGTTAGAGCACAAGCGTGCACTGGAAGTATTACAAAAGGAGAAGCCAGATGCCATGGAACGTTTGCTATCGGGCCTTGGATCGCTGCCGTCACCCATTCTAGAGCAGTTAATGCCACTTGCTGGAAGAATGGGCAACCTACTTCTTCCCTCCCCCGCACCCACCGGGCTATCGGGTGTTGGTAAAGAGATACAGCCAATAATAATCTGGATTCAAGGATTGCCCAAACAGTTGCAGGAACGGCTCCTATTAACGCTTCAAAAGGTGTCACAGCTCCCTGAAGCTGATTTTCACAGGACACTTGACGACATGCGCAAATATTTAGAACCTCGCCAGCGAATAATGAGACCCCCACCCGATATGTCAATCTGGAGCGATTGACGATGAGTACAGCCAGATATAAAAAAAAGATCCCAGTTGGCGCCGGGATCCATAAACAATAATCTAAAATTCCTATGACAAACTTAAACAATTGCTCGGTCTGTAGCAACGGTCGATTCAACTCGATCGATCAAGACG
>JANNPM010000440.1:0-6060 GCA_031400145.1 Chryseolinea sp.
GAGGCTTTTGAGGATCTGTACTTGGCTGTTGTCTGCATTCACAGAGTAAAAGAATCCATCTTGTATAACTTTTAAGTTACGACTATTTTTTGTTATTAGCTCTTTGCATGCTAGAATTTGTTTCGGTTGGTGGACACCAACTGAAACAATGTAATCGATGCTGTCAGCAGTAGAAAATGTTGATCTGACGTTCGAGCTTTTGGTTGCTTTGGAACTGCATGAAGCGAAGGCAAGTGCGGAAATGACAGGGAGAAATTTAGTAAAGTGCATTAGGCTATTACCTCTAAAAAGAGTTTCTATTCGTATATTTTTCATTAGCAAGAATATAGCCAATTTTAACATATTGATTTTATTTCTACTAAAATAGAGATAGGTGTCTAAGAATTAGACTGCATGACAATAAAAAACAAGAAATTATTATCCAGGCCTATAGTGATCTATTTGAGCTGACAAAAGCCTTTTTCCCAGTTGTGATAATGACAGTTATCAAAAGTGAGCGCTTTTCCACATTTTTTTGCTCAAAAAAAAATAGCTTTTTGAGTGGGTGTCCGCTGTCAACTTTTGCGAGGCCTGTTCTGTCACACTGGACTCCAGGCAAGATATGCTGGTCAGGTGACGGAGGACTATCCATGAACGTGACCGATACGCGTCCACTTAGGGGTGCCACGGCAAGCACCACCAGCCCGTCCGCTAGCCGGCGGATATCTGTTCAAGAGGCAGCCAAGATGTCCGGAAGGGGTGTTACCACCATCCGGCGTCTGATTGAGAAAGGCACTGTAGAAGCCCAAAAAGACGACACGGGGCAGTACTGGATCGACGAGACCAACTTTCGAAACCACTTGGTGACCGAAGCTCGACCAGGACGGGCTTCGGTCACGGAAAAAGTGGATACCAAACCGCGCGGACACGTCTCCGAAGCATTCTCTGGTCACCTATCCAATGCTGAGCTTGAGACCATGAAAGTTCTTTTGACCATGCTTCAAGAACAGCTAGCCCGTGAGCAACGGAAGAACGACGAGTTGCAAGATCACATCCGAGAGTTGGAAAGAGAACGAACGCAGCACCTCGCAGAGATGCGAGCTCTTCTTTTGGGCAAGAGTGAGGGAATTCTGAGCATCAAACGCTGGTTGGGTAAATGAGAGCAACTCCGTTCAAGAGACTTCCACCTCTCGTTTCGACCAGGCCTCGGCGAAGCTTCGCCGAGGCCTGGTCGTTTTCTTTACTCAACAGAATTATTGCTGCATTTTTCATAATTGCAAGGCAAACCACTCGCCATTTTCAAGAATTCCTTCTCTATTTATTTCAAATCGAAGTCCAGATTTTAAGCATTGCCCAGTGCTAAGGGCCTCACCCTGTACTGATTTGTTTAAAAATACAAGATTACCAAATGAGTCTTGGCCTTTTAAAATTTTCCACTTATTAACTGATTCGTCAAAAGATAGATCGAACACTTCGTCTGATATGAGTATACTTTTGGCATTATTAATTTTCCATGGAATTTTGCTTGGAAAAGTTTCGCCTTTTGCTGAATGAAAAGTAGAATCATTCATTGCGCGTTCATTTTCTTGTTTACCTTGAATTTGATACTCACTGCCGTTACATGTGACTTTCTTACTTTCGGAAGGATAGGCACATGATGAAACTAAGAGAGAACATATCACTGAAGAAACTATCGATTTGGTCTCCAAAGGCAATCTCCAAATTCATTGATAAAAGAACCATCATAACCAGTTGGATGATCGAATCTCCAATTATGTAACACTTCATGTGCAATAACGCCAGCCCAATACTGATCGTCAAATCCCCAGGTATAGTTTGGAGAATTTACAAGTCTTTCATTTAGCTCAACCTTCATATACACTGCATTATTACGTGAAATATGGCCCGAAACTTGAGCTCGTCCCGCAGTGCCATCTCCTAGGTCTAGTTTTTGAATGAGAAGTTGGCGCTCAGGATGACAATCAAAACAAGGAATCATCAACCAGGACCAGACCCCATTACGAAAGCCATCTTGAGACCACTGTACGTCTTTATTTGCATATCTAAAAGCACAAGATCTAACATTATCATCATCAATCCTCTCAATAAACAATTTTGTGGCTCGTCTCAGCAAGTCTTTTTGGGACTCATCCCAGTTTTTATCAAGCCACAAATCAACCCCTAAAGGAGGATATTGAGAGTGTGTTTTATGGGTAAAAAATCCATGCCTCTCATAACCAAAAAGATGACTTTGAGCAAATGCTGTAAGGGATGATAGCAACATTAGAGGGAAGAATATCTTTTTCATTCTAGATCCTTTTTTAACATATATTCGATAAACACAAGCGTGTCATTGCATATGCCAGTAAATATTTAAGGATCATACGCAACTTGATGTTTATCTCTCTTCACGTTTGTTCGTGTCAATAGGGTGCATTGTTTCTGAACGTTGAGGTGTTTTAATCCCGCTAAACGACCGGCAATCATTCTTAAATTAACTTTTTCCTCGGCATCTTGTTTTAGCGCGGAACGGGCTTACGAGGCGCAGGGGACCTGCGCACGTTCGCCCTCTATCTTCATCTTTTGACACCTTATGCACCCTTGGCTGCCCTTCTCTGTAAACGTTCCTCGTTTCGTTCTTAAAAACTGTCGACACCTTGATCCTGTTGAATATGTGCATCGAAAAAATTCAAAAATGGTCAGCTCTCAAAGATAAGATGCGCAGATCACTGCTAGCAAAATGCTAGCAGCGCGCTAGCACTCTTTTAAAAAGTATTGAAAAATTAAACAGTTGAATTGCTAGCAAAGTGCTAGCACCATACGTATACAATGCCGGAACTTTGTCGGCAGCTTGCAAGCATCACATGAGAGAAGGACTTTTCCGTAGAAAAAGTCATTTTTTGGTGATTTGTATTTTTATGTAACCATTTATTTTTATCGTTGTTTACAGGTGTTGAGGTTGCGGGCCTGAGATGACGAGCTGGGGCCGTAATACGTCTGTGATACGAAATCTAAATGTAAAGTAATGATTTCGATATGAAATTTGATCACGTGTAATACGAGTGTATTAAGCCGTAATACGGCTTTTCGCAGATTTCTCTTGTCTCCCAAGGCTCTCGCCTTTGGGTATATGCACCGAAGGTGCGTAAGGTGTGTCTTATTTTGAGCGGTGGGGGTGGGGAGGTGAGTCCTCCCCACATGGAGAAATCGAGGCACCCGCCTAAGCTACGTAGTCTCGTAAGCGCGGAAAGCCCCATGGTTAGACTGTGGAAGTCGTTGAGCTGCCTATGGGGACCCCACGAAAATTAAGAACCCGAGCTCGTTCATTTCGATTCGTTGACATGCCCACGGGTCCCTAAGGAAATCCGTATTTCGCGCAGATCGTACACACACAACTCGAAAAACTCCCCTGCGCAAGGCCCGGTTAGCCTTATATCACAAGTTCTTTCACGTGCATTTGCGCTTCGCGCTGGTTTTTGATGGGAAATAAATTCAAGAAGTCTGCTAGATCGAGCAAGTGCAGCGTGATAGCGGCGCCGTAGCCGCATCGCGTCTGCCCGCGAGGCCCCCCGAGGGGGGACGTCCCGAAGGGCGCGAAAGGCGGCCTAGGAGGTGTTCAAAGTCAAAACAGATATCTCTGCCGCCTTGGGGGGCCTTCCTCTATCTCCTGAGCCCCGAAAGGGGCTTTTTCGGCGCAGACCCCTTGGGGGTCGAGCATGGGGGGCAAGCAGAGCGCGCAGCAGCCCTCAAGGGCTGATCTTACGAAGTAAGATCTTACGAAGTAAGATCCGTAAGGATACACAAACTTTCCGCGTCAAGCCGGAGGATCTTTCATTTTGTGCGGTCGGTTTGCGGTCGGTTTGCGGTCGTACTTGTAAACTAGTATCTTAATAATATCATATTATTACGAGATTTTGTGCGGTCAAAGTGGATTTTGTGCGGTCGCGGATTTTGACCGCATGAAGAAAATCGGTATATCATTCTAGGGAGACAAAAGCTTTACCACCAGGAGATAGAAGTAATGAACCGCACAGATCAGAGCCGAAAGTTCAAAAATTGGAACGCCCTCCAGCTTGCTCTTAAGCGAGCAGGCGTCTCTAGCCATGGGTCTATCGCTACCCTCCTCCTTGAGACGTTTCTTGAAGACAGTGGACGCCTACAAGCTTCGAAAGTGGTAGCACGAGGAATATGCGAAGAAGGATCGTTTTCCAACTGGCGCAACGATATGATTCGAATTGGTTGGTTAGTTTGGAGTTCGAACCAGGCAGACAAAGGTCAATATTTCGCTGGAAAAAAGCTCATTAGCTATATAAACAAGGAAAAAATTTCCTCGAAAGAGATTGTAACTAGAGATGAAGCAGCTTCGAAAAGTGAAGTTGAAGATTTAAAAGAAAGAATGAATCGAATTGAAGAAGTAGTCCATGAATTGAAGAAAACGATGGAACCTCCAGAAACAGATGAGAAGAAAAAAGCTCGTGAACGTGCAGCAGAGCGCCTTACATTACTCGCAAAAACACACTGAAATTTTAGCTATTACTGGTGGATATATTGATAATATTTGTTAAAAATGTATTTCTAGTTTTTCAGTAATGATAATGTTTGTTGTGGCACTCTCAGTTAAATTCGCATGAAAAACGCATTAATAAAATCGATAAAGCTGTTCAGGAATTGAGGTTAGCAGTGGAACTCCTTTAAAATTTGTGCGAGCCAGTTCACGTCTGTACCGGGTTCTATCTTGAGTTCCCATTTGGAGTTTTTGAGTGAAATGAATTTCTGCGAATTGTGTTCATTGACTCTGCTTTCCTGAGCCTCAGATAGAACTGTCACTGGAATAAATGCTGAACGATTTTTCTGAACTGCAGGCATTGACTCTTTGCGAGCCAAAATGATTTTTGATCTATGCCTCTTTAAAATTTGATAAAGCGATGCCGGATTTACTCTGTTTTTCTTGCAATAGCTTGCTACAGTGTGCTCACTTGATTTAAAATCGACAATCAATCGCTCGATTTCAGCTGCGCTGCGCCTTTTTTTCATACCAAAGACTCCTTGTTTTTTTCTGGAGTCAAATTATTAAGGGATTGTTCAACTTTTAAAATGGGTTATTGCTGAGGCGCTTACCCTTATTATCCTCAAAGTAACGGAAAAATCGAAAGATGGCATCGAAGTCTCAAGGAAAAATGCGTGCGGCCTAAATGCCCTGGAACTGTTCAAGAAGCGCGGGAAATAGTTTCTGGATGGATTGCGCATTACAATAATGAACGGCTTCACAGTGCAATTGGTTATGTGACGCCAACAGACATGATGGATGGGCGTGCCAATGAAATCCAAAAACTGCGAGACAAACGCTTGGAAGAAGCTCGTGAAGATAGGCGAAAGAAGCGCACTATTCAAGAATCACAAAATGTTATGACTCAACAGAGGATGGCATGAAGAAGGGAGGGTGAAAAAAAGTACGTTCCTCCATTTCCAAGAGAAGCAAAACAAAAACAAAAACATAACAGGGCTACTCAATAGACGAGAAGACCTGTTATGTTTTATCAAAGCGTGTCCTGGACGGATTTTTGATTTCAAAACGAACTAAAACGCCTATTCGATACACCTATTCCTGGTTGTGGATACATGGTGCCTTCCACTTCTACACCTGCCACACAGGGAATTTTTGTGAGATCTTGTGCCTTACTTGACGCAACAATTATATTGTAGATAAAAAATTCGTCACCAAAACTCATTTTTTTGAGATTCTCCTGCCCCGTTTCTCTCTTGAGTTGAACTTCACAGGCTGCTACCTGCGCAGGTGTGAGGCCTGACTTGGTTGTCACAAGATGCGGCACTTGATCAGCTGTTTTGATTTCGTTGCCCTTGGTCACTACAGGTCTGCCTGCGTTGGGTTTATTTGTAGTAGGGTATTTAGTGCGAGCGATTTCAACGGAAGCAACACAGGAGAGGCTTTTGAGGATCTGTACTTGGCTGTTGTCTGCATTCACAGAGTAAAAGAATCCATCTTGTATAACTTTTAAGTTACGACTATTTTTTGTTATTAGCTCTTTGCATGCTAGAATTTGTTTCGGTTGGTGGACACCA
>JANNPM010000482.1:0-6061 GCA_031400145.1 Chryseolinea sp.
ATAATGAAGGTTCCGGCACCATCATTGTCTCCGCCGTTAGTTTGAAACGAGTTTAACTTAAACACCATGCAGATATCGAAACTTTCTGTCACACCGATGCCTGGGACAGCGCTGCCATCAAGAAACCTTGTACCATCAAACTCAAGCGCTGAATTTCCATTGATGATGCTTGTTCTATACACCGGTCTTGTTGACGCCGTAGCATTTATCGCATCGTTGCTGATCGTGCTTTGGTCATCCCATGTATAAACCGCGTCTCCATTGGTTGCAGCCGTAGTCTTGCCGGCATCTGTGAAAGTTCCGGCATTAGCATTTAGCCACCAACGTAAATTGCCAGAAACGTTTCCAGGTGATTGAGAATACAAAAGGCCAGGAATAAAGAGGACCAATAGACTGACTACGCTAAACTTCATTTTATTGGGTTAGATAAACAATACATGCCATAAATCTCGGTGCAAAAGCACCTTAAATTAATGAATATTCTATGTAACCGGTGACCATATACTTTTTGATCGTTTCTAATCGCAAGAACAGGGGAAACGTGATGTCCTTTATTTCGGGCCCCAGCCCTTTGATATCCCTGTTGCTAATCTAGTAACCGGATTCGACCCGTTTACTTGCAGATCCTCCCGCGTGATGACCAACTCTCCAGATGTCCGGGGTGGTATGATTATGACTGCCGGCCACCGCGCTAACCGGCTATTACGCCACCAAGTCCAAGTTCTTTCAACTGCTCCTTTGAAATCGCCGAGGGCGTATCGATCATCACATCTCGCCCGGCATTATTTTTAGGAAAAGCAATGAAGTCGCGGATGGAGTCGGCTCCTCCAAATATTGAGCAAAGCCTGTCAAATCCAAATGCAATGCCTCCGTGGGGTGGCGCGCCATATTCAAATGCTTCCATGAGAAAACCAAACTGCTTTTTTGCTTCCAGCGCGCTGAAGCCCAGGTGATTGAACATCAGCTGTTGCGTGGGCCTGTCGTGAATACGGATAGAACCTCCGCCAACTTCAGTGCCATTGATGACCATATCGTATGCATTTGCCCTGACTTTCCCGGGATCACTGTCTAGTAAAGAAATGTCCTCGCGCTTCGGCGCTGTGAATGGATGATGCATTGCATGATAGCGTTTTGTTTCGTCACTCCACTCCAGCAATGGGAAGTCCAATACCCAAAGCGCGGAGAATTTCTGCTTATCCCGCATCCCGAGCTTTTCCCCCATCAGCAATCTTAACTCACTAAGTTGCTTTCGCGTGGTGGATCTCTCACCTGACAGTATTAGCATAAGGTCACCTGGATGCGCCTGGAATTTCGAAGTCCAACTCTTCAGATCCACTTCAGTATAAAATTTATCAACGGATGATTTGACTGATCCATCTTTTCGATACTGAACATAAACGAGTCCTTTGGCGCCGACCTGCGGGCGCTTTACAAATTCGGTAAGTTCATCAATTTGCTTGCGCGAATATTCTGCGCACCCTGTTGCATTAATTCCTACAACGAGTTCAGCGCTTTCGAAAAGGGGGAAATTTTTTCCCTTCGTGAGCTCGGTGATTTCGACAAATTGCATTTCAAATCGTGTATCTGGTTTGTCAGACCCGTATTGTTGCATAGCCTCATCATATTTCATTCTTGAAACGGCCGGCAAGTCGATGCCTTTTACACTTTTAAACAAATGCCGAATAAGTCCTTCAAACATATTGAGGATGTCTTCCTGTGTGATGAAGGCCATTTCACAGTCAATCTGAGTAAACTCCGGCTGACGGTCGGCGCGCAGATCCTCATCGCGGAAACACTTTACGATCTGATAATAGCGGTCAAATCCCGATACCATCAGCAGTTGCTTGAAAGTCTGCGGTGATTGTGGTAATGCATAAAACTCGCCGTGATGAACGCGCGATGGCACAACAAAGTCACGCGCCCCTTCTGGCGTGGATTTAATCAGTACTGGTGTCTCCACTTCAATAAATTGTTGAGCGTCGAGGAAAGCCCTGGTTTGTTGGGCCATTTTATGACGCAGCTGGAGACCTTCGCGCACAGAATTTCTTCTCAGGTCCAGGTAGCGGTACTTCATTCGCAGTTCATCACCGCCATCTGTATCATCCTCAATAGTGAACGGAGGAAGTTTAGCGGCATTTAGTACTGAAAGGCTGCTGACCCTTACCTCAATATCTCCCGTTGGGATCTTATCGTTTTTAGACAATCTTTCTGCCACCGCTCCTTCAACTTGAATAACGAACTCCCGACCTACTTTCCGGCAAGTCTCAAGCAACGTTGCCTCAGTCTTTCCTCCTTCGAAAATCAATTGTGTAATACCATAACGGTCACGCATATCGATCCAGACCACACTGCCTTTGTCGCGCGTGCGTTGCACCCAGCCCGCGAGGGTAACCAGCTTGTCTTTGTCTGTCAGTCTCAATTCACCACAAGTATGCGTCCGTAACATCCAGCTTTTAATTAATTTAGCGACCCATACGGGAAGCGGCCCAAGGTGGCGCGAATTTAAGAATACTTTGTCTTTGAGCCCTATATGATAAAAATTAAAAGTATGGCACCGGGATCGCTGTTTGTGATCGCTTTTATTTGCGTTTCAGCAGACAAAGCGAAGTTGATGAGGGTCAAAGTCAATGATGACTTGTCTGTGCTTGTCCCAAAGGATTGGAGTCCAATGGATGATCGGGATATTGCGCAAAGATATCCCTCCGTGCGTGCACCGCTGGTTGCATACACTAATCTGGCGCGCGTGGTGGATTTCAGCGTGAACATTTCTGCGACACAGTGGCCCGATGATGATGCAGGTCTCGCTCAGAAATTTTTTAAGGCTGGTGTAATGAATATATTCGACAGGGTAGAAATGATAGACGAGGGAATCCAGGTAATTTCGGGCAAGAAGTTCATATATTTCGAGTTCGAATCACGCATAAATGGTAATCGTCAGCAGGAGGAGAACAGCGAGCCTGTGTTGCGGTACACGTACATTCAATACCTGATACAACCCGGTAAAGCGCTGGTATTTTCTTTTTCATGTCCAAAGCGGCAGAAAGAGGAATGGCAGGAAACAGCGCGGGAGATGATGCGTGGAATCAAGGCAAAATGAACTTGTTGACAGCACAAAACATTGTGCAATCTGTTGGCATTGTGCATTCAGATCATAGCTTTGTGATTCATGGATTTGTATACCGATGAATACTTTATGCGTGAGGCGTTAAAGGAGGCAAAAAAGGCGCTGGACATCAGTGAAATACCGGTAGGAGCGGTGGTAGTTTGCAACAACAGAATCATTGCGCGCGGTCATAATCAGACGGAGAAGCTGACTGATGCAACGGCGCACGCAGAAATGTTGTCCATTACGGCGGCGGCAAATTACCTTGGATCAAAATATTTGAATGAATGTACGTTGTATGTCACCCTGGAGCCATGTGTGATGTGCGCAGGAGCCCTGCACTGGACTCAGCTGCATAAGCTCGTGTATGGTGCATTGGATGTTCAGCGCGGATACAGCCTGGTAAGCAGTCGGTTGCTGCATCCCCGCACGGAAGTTGTCAGCGGTGTTGAGGGGGGAGAAAGCAAAATCCTGATCGATACCTTTTTTAAGAGCATAAGAATTAAATGAATCAAATCAACAATAGTTAATAATGGAATTAAAAGGAAAAGTAATTCAACTGCTTCCCCTGCAGTCGGGAGTCGGGAAGAAAGGTCCCTGGAAAAAGCAGGAATTTATAGTCGAAACCCAGACGCAATATCCGAAGAAAGTATGTCTGTCGGTCTGGGGCGATAAGGTTGACCAATACAATATCGGTGTGGGAGATGTTGTTGACGTCGCTGTGGACCTCGAGAGCCGTGAGTACAACGGAAAATGGTATACAGAAGCTCGTGCATGGAAAGTCGATAAGTCCAGTGCGGGAAGCCCACCTCCCGATCTGCAGCCATCGTTCCCCGAAAGTCCGGCATCGGAAGACGACCTTCCATTTTGAACTACTATCTAAAGAACCAGTGAGGTTGGGGCTACATCAAAAGGGCATGACCACCATAAATCTATCGTCGATGAAATTTTCTGCGCTTGGTTGTGGTTGTATATTTAATGCGGCAAATTATGTTCAACTCTAAATAATCTATTAACTATGGCATTTACCTTACCTGCGCTACCTTATGCTTTTAATGCACTGGAGCCTCATATTGACGCGCGTACGATGGAGATACATCATGGAAAACATCACAACGCTTATGTAACTAACCTTAACAATGCAATTGCAGGGAAGCCGGAGGAAAGTCTGAGCATTGAGGATATCTGTAAGAATATTTCAAAGTATCCGGCCCCGGTTCGAAATAATGGGGGTGGGCATTTTAATCATAGTTTGTTCTGGACGATCCTGGGACCTGCTTCGGACTCGGCGCCTAGTGGTGCCGTTGCAGAAGAAATCAACGAAGCATTCGGCAGCTTTGAGGAATTCAAAACGAAATTTTCTGCGGCAGCTGTAGGCCGTTTCGGCTCTGGCTGGGCGTGGCTGATCGTTGATGAAAGCGGAAGCCTTCAGATCAGTTCCACACCAAACCAGGACAACCCTTTAATGGACGTTGCAGAAGTTAAAGGCACGCCAATCCTCGGGCTTGACGTCTGGGAACATGCATATTATCTCAATTATCAGAACCGCAGACCTGATTACATCACCGCGTTCTGGAACATTATCAATTGGACCGAAGTCGCGAAGCGACTCACCGCTGCAAAGAAATAGAAGTGTTGTCACAATAAAGCGGTATTGATCATGGGGGAGGCGCCGCTGACTGTATTCGGGCGCCTGCTTGTATTCTAAATGAATTGTATTAAGGTTGGGCAGAGAAATCTATCTCCACCTTTTTTGAGGACGATAAGATGAATTTTTTTGACCGGCTCCGTTTCCTCGCCCTGACGGCCGGGGTGATACAGGACGTGCGGGCATACCCACATGGGTCATAGGGTACGGATGATCCTGCACTACAGGAATTGTTTTTTTGATCAACTTATGAATGTCGGTCAAAAATTCCTTTTCTTCTTCATCGCAAAATGAAAGTGAAATACCGCTCGCTCCGGCACGGCCGGTACGGCCGATCCTGTGAACGTATGTCTCCGGGACATTGGGTAACTCGTAATTTATGACGTGCGAGAGATCTTCTACATCAATACCCCGCGCTGCGATGTCGGTCGCTACCAGTACCCTGGTGTGCTGTGATTTAAAGTTCGTCAGTGCCCGTTGACGGGCACCTTGTGACTTATTACCATGGATCGCCTCTGCGCGTATTCCAGCACTTACAAGATCTTTAGCAACGCGATCTGCACCATGTTTTGTCCTGGCGAAGACGAGTGCCGTAGCAATGGTTCGATCCTGAAGCAAATGGAGCAATAGTTTCTTTTTATCCTTCTTTTCAACAAAGTATACGGACTGGTGAATAGTGTTCGCAGTTGATGACACCGGGGTCACTTCTACACGCACCGGATTAGTTAGTATTGTGTCCGCGAGCTTCGCTATTTCAGCAGGCATGGTGGCTGAAAAGAAAATTGTCTGTCTTTTGACCGGAACGCGTGCGATGATCTTCTTTACGTCATGGATGAAGCCCATATCAAGCATGCGGTCGGCTTCATCCAGCACCAGCATCTTTAAATTGTTCAGCTTTACGAACCGCTGGTCGATAAGATCTAATAGTCGCCCGGGGGTGGCAATCAGAATATCGATACCGCGCCTCAAGGCGTCTGTTTGTGATCGTTGAGAAACACCACCATAAATCACGGTGTGTGTAAGGCGAAGGTACTTACCATAGTCACCAAAACTCTCACCGATCTGAATCGCCAATTCCCGCGTCGGTGTCAGGATAAGCGTTTTGATGCCATCCGGTCCCTTTTGAAACAGGTCGTCCTGGTGCAAAAGCTGTAGGATAGGTAAAGCAAAAGCGGCGGTCTTGCCCGTACCTGTCTGCGCGCACCCTAACAAATCCCTTCTTTGAAGGAGAACTGGTATGGCCTGGGCCTGTATAGGAGTTGGTGTCGTATAGCCCGTTTGGTCCAAAGCCTTGCGGATAGGTTCAATCA
>JANNPM010000526.1:0-3036 GCA_031400145.1 Chryseolinea sp.
GGACGCGTACAACCTCGCGGTATATCGCAAGGAGGGGCTCATCAATCAGTATGAAAAACAACCCGGGTATAATCTGAATGACTACAAGAACAAATACTATAATGAAAGCCTCGCCGACCTTGTTAAAAATGTCTCGGAAAAAAACCGGATAATAGAATACAAGTCAGAATTATACCAGCAGATAAATCCAATCTTTCTCGACCCGCTACCTTCTGGTCCGCTTGACTATCGCTCCCATTTCTTTTCACCTCAGAAGAATTTGCTTGGCATTACCGTAAGTACATTTCTGTTTAATACCCTCGTCATTTGGCTCATGTCCATCGGCCTCTACGTTACCCTTTATTTTGAATTACTTCGCAAACTGATCAACTCGTTCGCCGGACTGCGGGTTATAGTACCGATATCAACAGCTGACCAGCCCAAAAAGTGATAAAGCATACAGGTAACATTTTGGCCGCTAATGCTGAATTTTTAACTTTGTAAACGCATAATTTTATGGCTATGAGAATTGTAATTATCGGAGTCATGCTGGCGCTCTTCACCGCCTGTGGCCCCGGGAAGAAGTCGGATGAACAGGCCTTTCTTGAAGGGCTGGATTCAGCCAAAGCCGAAGGCCCATCTATTTCAGAAGGCGTTATAGGAGACATTCTTCAACGAATTCCGAGCCCATTGGAGATATCTGTTCTCCTGAAAGAATCCGGCAAGCGCTATGATGTTACTTATCTCAATTCGCCCGATAACATATCGAAGTACAACAGCAATTACAAGAAGGCGCTAAACCTTGGCGTATACGGAACAGACCTCGGATATACCAACATATACGAGCAAAACATGGACGGCGTAAAGTATATGGGTTCTATCAAGTCCCTGGCTGATGGCCTTAATATCGGCCAGTTTTTTGACATCGAAACGATTGGACGATTGGCAACCAACAGCAAGAACCTCGATTCTTTGCTCCTGATCACTACCCAAAACTTTAATAGCATCAACCACTACCTTCAGACCCAAAATCGGTCCAATCTTAGCGTTCTCTTCCTTACCGGCGGATGGTTAGAGGCTCTGCATATTGTTTGCGAAGTAGCTATTGCCAATCCAACGAATAATGAGCTTCGGGAAACGGTCGGGGAACAAAAGATCATTCTTGAAAACATCATGTTGCTGCTCTCTTTTTACAAGGATACAGACCCTAACATGGCGGCGTTGTTGGTAGACATCGAGGAGTTGAAGAAAATATACGACAAAGTGAAGGTCACATACACATACAAGGAATCAACGTTTGAGATCGTGGACGGGGTGATGGTGATAAAGGATAACAGCTCCAGCACCATCGAAATTTCAACGGACGATGTTAACAATATCAAGTCCATTGCCACGCGTATTCGAAATAAGGTAATAAGCTAAGATTATAAAAGGATCCTATGAAAAAGTTAATTCTCATTGCCCTATCCGTTATTACGCTCAGCACCTTAGAAGTTATCGGACAGTGCAACTCAGAGTCCTTCAGTAACCTCTGTATACCCAAACTGTCAACAGGATTCAATTTTCTGAAGAGCTATAAGATAGAAAAAGGAGGTAAGGATTACGTTGAGTATTCTTATGTTTTTACGAAAGGCACTCAGTACATGATCAATATTTGTGCCGGCGCGCCGCCAACAGATGGAATTGTGGTTAGCCTATACGATTCCAACCGCAACAAGGTTGCTTCAAGTAAAGTAAATGGCCAATTCATTGCCGCTATCGCTTACCCATGCAACACCACCGGCATCTACTACATTCAATACACTTTCGACGGCTCTACCGCCTATTGCGGCGGCAGCGCCCTCGGCTTCAAACGCTAGTATATTTTTGGCGGTCCGCGGTTAACTGCAGCAAGTCAATTCAAATCTAACTTTCCCGCTTCACCATCGTCGCGCTCGCCTGCGCTGTTGGAAGCACCGTTATATCCGCGAGCACAACATGTGCAGGACTGTTCAATGCATACAAAATTATATCCGCAATATCCTCACCTGTAAGAGGCTTCATTCCACTGTACACACCCGCAGCCTTCGCAAGGTCACCCTTAAACCGCACAAGCGCAAACTCCGTTTCCACAAGTCCCGGATTGATGGATGTTACCTTTATTCCGTAAGAATTAAGATCCATTCTCATACCCTTCGTAAGAGCATCTACAGCAAATTTACTGGCGCAGTAGACATTCCCGTTGAGATAAACCTCTTTCCCTGCAATTGAACCCAGATTAATGATGTGGCCACCATTCCGCTCAGTCATTATGGGTATTACCTGCCGCGATACATACAGCAATCCCTTTACATTGATATCCACCATTGCATCCCAGTCTTCCATGCTTCCTGTCTGAATGGGATCAAAACCATGCGCGTTGCCCGCATTGTTGATCAGAACATCTATCGCGCGCCATTCCGCCGCCAGAGACGATATAGCAGTCGCTACCGACTTGTGATCCCTGACGTCAAACGACAGCGTAGCAACCTCAGTCGTGCGGCTAAGGTCGCCTTGCAAGGATTCTAGACGTTCCTTACGTCGCCCGCAAATAATCAGCTTGAATCCATTCATGGCAAGCAAGCGTGCCGTTGATTCTCCAATCCCCGAAGTAGCCCCGGTGATCATTGCAATTCTCTCAGTCATTTGATGTGGTTTAGTTAAGCCATCGCTTCAACGACGTTCGCATCCGTTTAATGAGGGCTGCAAGCTGCAAGCTTCAAGTCCGGTTGTGCAAACTTGCCAATTTCATCGGAAATACAAAAGGCGTAGCTCCTGATTAGGTGACCTCCAAGTCTGATTCGATTGGAGTTTAGTCAGATAACTAGTGGGCACGAACTAGGCGGACCCACGCACAGGCTTGCGGCTTGAAGCTTTTCTCTATTGGAAGAGGAAATAGAGCGTTACGGTATTTGTATTAACGCGTGACAGCGGCAACCCAAAATCGTTCTGACGGTTACCCAGGACATCAATGATTCCATGTGAAAATCTAAGCTCCGGAGAAAATTTAAACAGCGGATAATACAAATCAAAACCAAA
>JANNPM010000532.1:0-27006 GCA_031400145.1 Chryseolinea sp.
GTAAAGACCCTTATCGAAAGTCCGCCTTGTTCGTTATTGTCGGCCAATTGAAAGTCCATCTCGCATCCAATGCTCTTTCCGATCCAGTTGCGCTGCATTTCACGCATTGGTTCAGGCCAGTCTATCTTATCAAGCCCTGTCAACAACCGTTCGCCATACGCAGAAATGCGCATGTTCCACTGCAACATTTTTTTGCGCTCGACTGGGTAGCCGCCACGTTCGCTTACACCATCTTTGACTTCATCATTCGATAGTACGGTTCCTAAGGCAGCGCACCAGTTAACCATCGTCTCAGCCAGATATGCAATCCGGTACTTCTGAAGGATGTTCTCTTTGACGATCTCATTCATGGCAATCCATGCTGCCGCCGTAAAAGGCGCAACCGTCTCATCGCACGCAGCGCGGACGCCGTCATTGCCATGGACTTCGAAATGGGTTATTAATTCGGCGATTGGCGTTGCCTTGCCCCAACCTTGCTCGCCAGCATCATGTTTGTACCAGCAATTGAAAAGCTGCATAAAGATCCATTGCGTCCACTTATAGTAAGCCGGATCTGCTGTTTCCACCTTGCGTTTCCAGTCGTATGACAGGCCTAGCTTTCCTAATTGTTCAATGTATGTTGCAATGTTTTTTTCGGTCGTAACGCGTGGGTGTTGTCCTGTTTGAATTGCGTACTGTTCCGCAGGCAAGCCAAATGCGTCAAAACCCATGGGGTGGAGAACGTTGTAACCTTTCAAGCGTTTGTAACGGGCGAAGATGTCGGACGCAATGTAACCCAGGGGATGACCAACATGAAGCCCGGCCCCTGAAGGATACGGAAACATGTCCAGAACGTAATATTTCTGCTTATCAGATGAGTTCTTTACTTCATAGTCACCGCGATGTTGCCAACGGACGCGCCATTTTTCTTCTATCCGCTTGATTTCATCTTTGCTATAGTCAGCCATTGATTTGGATTAAGGCTGCAAAAATAGCTAATCGCCCTGTTTATTTGGTGATGTAGTAATCGGTGATTTAGTTGTCGAATGTCGAATGTCTTCCTGCGCGAAGCGCTACGGCGGCCAGGGCGGCCTTTCAAGCAGCACTAATTTTGGGTAATGATTTTTTTGAGCTCTTCAATGTCGGTTTGTTTCAGGGGTTTGGTGATAAATTGAATGACATTCTTGTAGGAAAATGCCTGCTCCCTGTCTTTAGCGCTGTTGGAACTTGTTAATACAACAATTTTTGACTTAAGCTTAATGTTCTCCGGCAGTTCCATAAAGTCATCCAGGAAGGAAAAACCATCGCTTTCGGGCATATTCAGATCAAGAAATATAATGTCAGGGGGAACAGCCCCATTCATATTCTGAAGCCATGCCAGCGCCTCTTCCGCTGATTTATAAAGAAACAATTCATCTGAGAAATTATAGACCTCCAGGAACCTTCGCTGAATGAACAAGTCGATATCACTATCGTCAATCAACAATGTCGTTTCGACCAGTCGCGGCATAACGTTTTTTTTCAAAAGTGTCATAGATAAACTCACCAAAAGTAACTTACAGTGGCAAAAATCCACCTAAAGTACTGTAGGCGGTTTTAAAGCTATAAAAATTGTAGTAAAATTGGAACTACAAAACCTGACCTCAACATGAAATTCTACCGTCTTACTTATTTCTCTTTTAGTGTCCTGATCGGCCTCGGCCTGGCATCGTGCGGAACATCCTCTACCAACAAGGATAAGAACACCGCTGATTTCGAAGAAGCCGACAGCCTCGGAAGTCATATTGAAGAGTTGGTATACAACGTGCCTTCTCCTTCTGAAATCCCTTACTTGTTGCAAACCACCGGCGCTGAGTTCAATGAGAATCTTTTAAATCCCCGTACGAAGGTAGATCAATATTCTTCCCGAACTGATAAAGCTGCCTTGAACCTGGGTGTGTACGCTGCGGATATTGGCTATCTGAGCTCTTACGACAAAACACAGGAGGCGATCGATTATCTGCAATCGGCCAAAACCCTCGCTGATGGACTGGGCGCCATCGGTTCATTTGACGTGGAAGTACTGAAACAATTTGAAGCCAATATCTCAAACAAGGATTCTTTGACCCGATTGCTTGACCGTACCATTAAAAGAACACAGACATTCCTGATGGACGAAAACCGAAACAAGCTTTCCGCAATGGTTGTTACCGGAAGCTTTATTGAAGGACTTTATATTTCCACCGGGCTTATAAAGTCTTATCCGAAAGATCTTCTCCCTGACGACGCCAAGAACCTTGTCCTGACACCACTGATAAGGATTGTGCTTGATCAAAAGAAGTCGGTTATAGAACTGAACAAGATGCTTAGCTCTGTGGAACAAACAGAATCAATTACCGGGCTCACGGCCGATCTTAAAGCATTAGAGACCGAATACAATGCATTGAACATTGACGAGCAGATCAGAAACAATAAAGCCAACCTTGTTCTTACAGATAAGAATCTGGTGGAGATCACCAACATCGTCGAGAGACTTAGAAAGAGTATCACTGACTAATTCAACATTGCTTCGAAATTGTTGACGTTATCCGCAGTTTACCGAATCCACTTTACAAAAAAGTAACGCTGGGTATTATGTTCTTCATTCTCTCCAAGACCGTTGATTTTCTGGCTATGCCATTTACAATCATCTGCGTCGTGGTGCTGTTTGCATGGATAGTGAAGAACCAGAAGTTAAAGCAAAGGTTATTGCTTACAGCTATAATTATGCTGATCTTCTTCTCCAATGACTTTATTTCGAATGAACTTATGCGCGCGTGGGAGGTGGAGACAATACCCTATTCAGCATTGCGCCCCCACACACTGGGTATTGTGCTGACAGGCGCAACGGTGCCTTTGCTTAGACCCAACGACCGTGTTTACTTTGCGCGTGGCGCCGACCGCGTGACTCACACCGTGCAGCTTTACAAGCTCGGCCTGATCAGGAAGATACTCATCAGTGGTGGAACGGGCAGGCTAATTGAAGAAGATGAACCTGAAGCGAATAAATTTCAGAAGGCAATGTCGTTGATGGGCGTACCCGAATCCGACATAATGCTTGAGAACGTTAGCCGAAATACTTATGAATCGGCTGTTGCCGTGAAGCCTGTGCTTGATTCATTGAATTACATGGCGCAGGATTGTTTATTGATTACTTCGGCTTTTCACATGCGGCGGTCACTTGCATGTTATCGCAAGGTTGGATTGAGCATTGAACCTTTTACGACAGATTTTTATGCCCACCCTAGAAATTTTTATCCCGATACGCTGCTCGTCCCAAGATTGGATGCGATGCTCATTTGGCACAAGCTGGCAAAGGAATGGCTCGGTTTTATTGCTTATAAATTTGCAGGATACATTTGAATAGGCCTTACTTCGTATACTGTAAAGCTGGCGGGAGAAGTGGTCAAGCAGTAGAAGCAAATGAAGAGGGCGGGGTTTAAAAAATTGTACGCCTTGCAAGGCGGATATGATGACTGGACAAATGTAGGTCTTCCAACGGTTAAGCCGTAGTGTCTTGGCGCCAGGGCAAGTCGATGGCAGTGATAACGTCACAACCCACACGCTATTACTTCTTGAGATGCTCGACGAGCCGCTGGCACAGGGCGTTCATTTCCTGGGCCATGAACTCATCGCCGGTTGCTGACAGGGCAGACTGTGCCAGGCCACCAATGCAGTCGACATAAAACCGTTTCATATCTTCGACAGGCATGTCTTTGGCCCACAAGTCGATCCGGAGCGTGTTTTTTTCGCTGCTGTCCCATAGGGAAATGCTAATCGCTTTCGTTTCTGAAATGCCTGGATCGGGCTTATCAGTGGCATCCCAAAGGATCTTCTCAGGAATATTCTGCTGATCTAATTCTATCGTGAAGTTGATCGTTGATTTTTTCATAACGCACGAAGATAAGAGCGTGACATATATGGGGATAATGTTTTCGTTTTTTATTGTGAACCGGCGCAGATGATAAGGAAGTGGCAGCTGAGCAACTGGCTAGCCGGACGGGCTGGGTGTCGGCGCGTGGGGGACTTTACGTGCGAGCAATCAGGGTCGTAAGCCTGTTGCCATGTTAATGAAGAAATTTAATGACCCTGGATTTTTTAGAACACCGGTATTCACGGCCCGCGATGGCACAATGCCAAGTAGAATTTTTTTCACGGCCAACTCGCTCTTTTTTCCACTCAGCGTGTACGGTATGTCCGGAACTGATATTATGTCGTCCGGGACGTGGCGGGGACTGTACGTGGTCCGCAACGTCTTGTTAATTTGCTCCTTTACTGCATCCGTCAGTTGAACGCCATCCTGCATCATAACGAATAATGGCATCCAGAATTTTCCGCCCGAGCGTTCTAAACAAACTATAAGGGCATCTTTGACCTGACGTACCGTGTTCAGTGCGCTATACACTTCACTTGTTCCGATACGGACGCCGCCTCGGTTGAGCGTGGCGTCTGACCGCCCCAGTACAACAACGCCGTTGTTCGTGGTGATCCTTATCCAGTCACCGTGGCGCCAGAGACCGGGATACAGCTCGAAGTAACTCTCGCGGTAGCGTTGCTTGTTAATATCATTCCAGAAAAAGACCGGCATGGAAGGCATTGGTTTTTCGATGACCATTTCACCGACCTGGTCAATTACCGGATGCCCCATTTCGTCAAGTGCCTCGAGTTTACATCCCAAGGCGCGGCACTGGATCTCACCGGCGAATACCGGCCACGTTGGATTGCCTCCGACAAAAGCACTGCATACATCAGTTCCACCGCTCATGGAGACAAGCCAGACATCGGACTTAATGTTTTGATAAATCCATAGGAATGCTTCCGCGGGCAATGTGCTGCCAGTAGCGCTTATTGATCGGAGGCTTTCGAACCTCGAGATTTGTGCAGGCGCTATCCCCTGATTCATGTTGGCCGTAATGAAGGAGGCGCTCGTTCCAAAGTGCTGTAATTCCTCTTCGCCAGCCATGTTCCACAACACCGTCAGGTCAGGATAGGAAGGACTACCGTCATATAAGACCAGTGTACATCCCGCAAGGAGACAACCATGGATGTAGTTCCACATCATCCAGCCGGTGGTTGTAAACCAAAAGCATTTCTCGCCTTCACGGAAGTCGTTGTGAAAAGCGCCATACTTCAGATGCTCCAGTAATATTCCCCCTTGTGAATGGACTATCGCCTTCGGTATTCCTGTCGTGCCTGAGGAGTACAATATCCAGATGGGGTGGCTGAATGGCACACGAACAAAATCGAGGCTTGCATTCTTGTGATTAAGCGCGTCTTTCCAGTATACAGTTTTCACGGTAAAGACTTGGGCCATTGGTTCATCCGCGACCAATATCAGGGCCTCCAAACTTGGCAGTGCGCCAACAATCTCGCCAAGTATGGTTGTTCTGTCGAACGTCTTACCGCCATAGTTATAGTTCAATGTCGCAATCAGGATTTTAGGCTCAATCTGCGAGAATCTTTCAATGACCGCAGATATTCCGAAATCAGGTGAACAACATGACCAAACCGCACCAAGTGCGTTGGCAGCCAGGAAGGCTGTTGTGGCTTCAGCATCTCCTGGCATGAATGCTACTATGCGATCGCCTGCCTCAATCCCAAACACCCTGAATTGATGCTGTAAAGAGGAAACATCTTCCGTCAGCTCCTGCCAGCTTGTTTCTTTACGCGTACCGGACTCTGACCGGAAGATTATCGCCGGACGCGAAGGCGATCTTCGTTTGAAGACATTTTCGGCATAGCTTAATGCTATACCTTCAAACCACCGTGTTTCAGGCATAGGCATACCGTTGGTTACACTTGCGTATACGCCATCATAGTCCAGTGCAAAATATCTGAGTATGGACTCCCAGAATTGGTCGGTATTCGTAACCGACCATTGCCATAGGGCGTGATAGTCCTTAAACCTTAAATCTCCGGTATCTGCGAGCCACTTCGTATATTCTTGAAGGTTCGACTGCTCAATCAATTCTTGCGAAGGCGTCCAAAGAGGTACATTACTCGGTAGCATAATTTCAGATATCGATGTCCGACAGCATGGCGAGCGCTGCCTCTTTGTCGAGGCGAAGTTGGTGCATAAGCTGCTCGAGATCATCAAATTTTATATCACCTCTTAACAGCTTATGAATATTTATCCTGAGAGACTCGCCGTATATATTTCGGTCTAAGTCAAATATATTCACTTCAATATTTCTTCTGGTTCCCTGAACTGTCGGGCGCTTTCCAATGTAGAGCATTCCTTTAAATCGTTCATGTCCGTACTCTATTGTTGCGGCGTAGATGGCGTCTGCAGGTATAAGCTTATTTGCCGTATCGACCTCGATGTTGGCAGTAGGATAGCCCAGCAGGCGTCCGAGCTTGTCACCCATCACAACGCGACCGCTGATGCTGTAAGGGACGCCGAGGAAATGCGTTGCCGTGTCGATATCGGCTTCTTCCAGCGCTTTACGGATTTTGGTTGAGCTTACCGTAATGTGGTCGATGTCCTGCCGGGGTATTTCCTCGACCTCGAAGCCGTACTGAGGGGCATTGCGTTTCAATTGTTCAAAGCTTCCCTCGCGGTTCTTTCCGAAATGATGATCGTATCCTATCACCAGCTTTTTGGTTCCGATGGTTTGAACCAGTATTTTAGTTATAAACTCTTCAGAAGACAGTTGAGAAAATTCCTTTGTGAAAGGAATTCTGATGAGATGTTGAATTCCATAAGTTTTCAGTCGTGCTGCCTTTTCTTCAAAAGTATTAAGAAGTTTGAGTGAGGTGTCTTCCGGATGCAATACCAATCGCGGGTGGGGCCAGTAGGTAATTACTACTGTTTCTCCCCCGTTCTTTAGTGCAATTTCTTGTAAACGGGACAGTATCTTCTGATGTCCCACATGTACGCCGTCGAAAGTGCCGCTGGTTACGACGGCATAGTCTAGTCGCAGAAAGTCATCAATCCCGTGATAGATCTTCATTGCATTGAAGTATTTATGGATATCGTCATTGACCAACGTAAGACTGATGTGCGGTCATATCAGATTTCGACGTCGGTTACATCCATTGCCTGTTGCAGCGTAAAGGTGCCGATGCGCGTCCTGCAAAGGGCTGCGAGGTAGGCGCCAACATTTAAGGCATTTCCGAAGTCACGTGCCAGACTCCGGATATAGGTGCCCTTAGAGCATACTATCCGGAAGGAAACTTCCGGCAATGAAATAGACGTAATTTCAAACTTCCGTACTTCCACCTCCCGTGGTGCAAGCGCTATCTCGTGACCTTGCCGCGCAAACTGGTAAGCTCTTTTGCCTCCAACCTTTATGGCAGAATGCATAGGAGGTAGTTGGCGGATCTTACCAATAAAAGGAACCACTGCGTCATAAATCATTTCGTCCGTGATGTGCGTTATATCCCAGGTTTGCATTACCTCCGTTTCCAGATCAAAGGAAGGCGTGGTTTTTCCAAGCATAAATTTGCCCGTGTACTCTTTTTCCTGTCCCATAAATTCGTCTATGCGCTTGGTCATCTTACCCACGCAAACAATCAACAATCCCGTTGCAAGCGGATCGAGTGTCCCGGCATGGCCGATCTTTTTTGTCTTCAGCTTATAACGAAGTTTGTTAACTACGTCAAATGAAGTCCAAGTCAACGGCTTGTTGATGAGCAAAACCTTTCCGATATCTGGCGGCAAAGTATCCATCATACAATAGTTTGACCTAAGCCCATGTAGTACAAGACCAGAATAGCGACGCCCACTATAATGCGATAGTAACCAAAGACCTTGAAGCCATGCCTGGTCAGGAAGGTTATAAAGGAGCGAATTGCCAACAGTGCTACGATAAAGGCTACCACATTACCAATTCCTAACAGGAGGAAATCATTCGCATTAAGCGTGCCTGCACCGTCATAGAACGTGAGCATTTTATAACTGGTCGCGGCAAACATCGTTGGAACAGCAAGAAAAAAAGAGAACTCAGCGGCGGATTTTTTGCTAAGTCCCTGGGTTAGTCCCCCAATGATCGTGGCCGCGGAACGTGAAACGCCTGGAATCATGGCAATAGTTTGAAAGATGCCAATCTTGAAAGCGGCCGTAAAGCTTACCACTTGCTCTTCGGGTGATTCATTTTTCTTAAAGATGGAATCCATGAAAAGGAAAAATAAACCTCCGACAATTAAAGCATACCCCACCACATCTGCTCTTTCGAGCAGTTGATCAATGTAATCATTCAATAAAAATCCTATCACAGCAGCCGGGATAAATGCTATGAGAAGCCTGGCATAGAAGAGAAAAGCTTTTTGGAGAGGCTTTGCTGGCAGAAATTTTTTCCAGTATAAGACAATCACAGACAAGATGGCGCCGAATTGTATGGCTATGGTGAATAGTTTCGTAAAAGGGTCGGAAGCAATTCCCATTAGTGAAGACGCAATGATCATATGCCCAGTGGATGACACCGGCAAAAATTCCGTCAGACCTTCAATGATAGCAAGAATTATGGCATACAGAATCGTCATAGCAAATATGATGATGATAAAATTAAATCGAGACGGCTACTTCGACGGCTTATGCAGAATAGCAAAAAGCTCAATTACAAATCCCGCCATGACAACAATAGGTCCCAGTGTAAGTCCAAGAAAACCAAAACCGTGTTGCTCATTATCAAGCGACATTATCACAAAACCCAGCACCAGCGCGAACACACCGGCAATCATAAGCTGGTAATTTTTTTTACCAAAGGGAAGTTTTCTTTGCATGAGATGAATCTAGAATAGTTGGTCCAGGGACATTTTAAGATATCGTCGAACGGAAAACAAGGTGCTGATGACAGCAACACCGATTCCGATAATGAGCAAAAATGCTATTAAACCAACAAACTGATCCTCATTGTGAAGAATGGATAAGTCCTCGATCTTGGTCTCAGCATAATGTGACAGGCTCCAGAGCAGGGCCGAAGCGATGATGCCTGCAAGCAGTCCGTATCCACTGGCGCGGTAGAGGAAAGGTTTGAGAATAAACCAGTTTTTGGCTCCCACGAGCTGCATACTTCGGATGAGAGAACGCTGTGAAAAAAGCGCCAGGCGCAAGGTGTTGTTTATCAGCAATACGACGGTGATCAGCAGAATGCTAATGAGGCCAAGCAATATAAGGCCGATTTTAGTCACGTTGGTATTAACGGACTCGATCAATCCCTCTACATAGTACACCTGGAACACGCCATTCATGGCCTGCAGCTCCATCTTGATCTTTTCTATTTCCTTCACCGAATGATAGTCCCGGGCGATGCTGATGAGGTATGCATCACGCAATGGATTCTCGCCGATGAATTCAACGAAGTCCTCACCAGTCTCCTGAATAAATTTCCTGGCTGCCTCGTCCCTGGAGACAAAAACAACGCCGCCGCCATTCTCCTTGCTGACGAATTCCTGATTGAGAAGATTGTTTTCGATTTGAAGACGTTGGGTTTGCGTGAGGTTTGACTTTAAATATACCTGGACGCGAATATTCTGCCGAACCTGATGCTCAAGTTCCTGCGAGTATATGATCAGTATACCGAACGTGCCGATCACAATGAGGGAGAGTGTGATGCTGATCATAACACCGATGGCCGGATATCCGCCTAACTTTTTCTGCCTGTTCTTTTGACTCTCCATCGGGTCAAAGTTAGTGGAAAATATAACATAGCGCGATACGAGGAATGCGCCAAACAAAGAGCCCCGCTGGTGGGCGGGGTTCAGATGCTATTTTTGAGTTACCGGGCTGAACGGTAGTCCTTAAGTTTTTTCAATAAGGCTGGGTCGCTGATAGGACTCAGGGGCCTGACTTTTTCATTTTCTTCATTAAGCAGGTAATAGTTGTCCTTGTAGTAAAGGAACATCGTCCGCTTGTTATTACTGAAGAACTCCATGATCTCATACAGATTCTTCTCGAATACACCGTAGAGGAACAGCCTGTCTTCCTTGAACTGATAGTGAAAATCATACTTTGTGCCGGCATCTATCTTCACGGCGATGGAAGGAGCGGCGGCTGTTGAGGGGCTTGCGCCTTCAATGACACTGACCGGGTCACCCGCCTTTGCTTCGTCACTGGGATCAAACACGTTGCGTTCGGCGGGAGCTGTCAGATCATCATCGGATGGTGTTACCGACGGCGCGGAAGTTCCTTTTTCAGACGAGTCTGTATCCTCCTTTAGTTCCGGTTTAACCTGCTCTCCCGTTTTAACTTCAGGAGTTTCAGGTTGCCGGATAGCCGAAGGGTTTGGGTCTACGGCATTGATGTTATCAGGCATGCTTTCGGTCTGTGTGATCCCGTCAGGTTGACCCTTAACTGCTTCCCCGCCGCTGAAGTAGAAATACACTGCGGTCGAAACAAGCCCAGCGACAACAACCCATGTGGCTACTTTTCCCATGACGGACGGGCCTTCCTGTGGCATTGAGGATACTGGAACGTTGTTAAGCATCTGCTTTAACTCGGTGATACGCGCTTTCCGCACGCCGGTTATTATACGTTGTTGAATATCCAACTCTTTCTTCAGTATTGTATCTTGTTCAAGAGCCTTTTCAAATGCAAGTTTATCCTGCGCACTCAAACGGTTGGCAAGATAGTCATCCAACAATTCCAAATTTCTTTCTGATGCCATAGTCTCTAATCTAAAAAATCCTGCTCTGAATATTGCGCTTTTACCAACTCATCAAGCTTCTTTTTGCACTTGTATTTTTTTGTTTTCGCCGTGTCGGTATTGGCAAACCCAAGTCTTTCGGCAATATCCTGCATGGACATTTCTTCGAAATAATAATACATCAAAACCTTCTTACAGGTGTCGCCCAATTGATCGATGCACTTTGCAAGGATCGTTTCACGTTCTGATGTATCCGTGTCCATTGAAACCGCGGTATCTTTCTCCTCATGAGAAAGCCGCTTTTTCCTATCAAGTTCCTTTCTCCACAGATTCTGACAAATGCTGTAAATATAGGTGCTCATCTTGGAGGTTAACACCAGATTCCCCGACGTTGCTTTCTGCCAAAATACAATTAATGCGTCCTGGTAGACATCCCTGGCTTCTTCCTCTGTACCGCTGTTGGTAATGACTAGTTTGGTCATCATCCTATAGTATTTCTGGTACAAGTACTCAAGAGCTTTCTCGTCGCCTTTGCAAATGCGTTCGAAAATCGCTTTTTCGTCTGTGATGGAGCTCGACCTGTATACCATGGTTTGACGGCTTAGTAACCCGCTAATTACCGTAATTTTAGGAGTTTGATGTCAGAATACCCGCTATTGACGATGATTTCTCCAATTTGAATTTGTGATAGAGACCTCCCATATCCGTGCACCATTAGATTTTTACCTTCTATCCAGATTCCACACCGATATACACGTTACGAGCGAGCAGGTCAAAGACTGCATTAATTATTAAACATTTGCCTTAAGGCTTTCCACAACCTTTTTTTGCCAAATTCGTCTAGCTGATCAAGACTTTCCGACTGGAGCGTTGCAATCCCATCATTATTACGTACCTCATAGATATCCAGGCGTGGTTCCACGGCTACGCCAAAGGAGATGATGAACCGCGGAGAAAAAATCAAAACGTCAGCCAGTACGAATTTTTCAGTTACCAAAATCTGCACGCCGTCGAGGCTTAATTTAACAGCGCCAAGAATCCTTGCAAGCAACCGACGTTCCTCCTCATTGACTTCGTCCCATAGCCGCGGAATCATAACGATAACCTTTGGCGGAAGATTATACAATTCTTCGGCAAAAGTATTTTGCAAGGAATTCACTGGATTCATCGCCAATGTGTTTAGTTGGGGTGGTTGTTCGGATTACTTGTTGGCATCCTTTATAATTCATTAGTCGTTGATGTCAAAGATGGAACGCAATTCTTTTGCTTCGGATGGTTTCAGTTTGCCGGCGAGTATAAGGCGTAACTGGCGTCGCCTTAACGCACCTTCATACAACGCCTTCTCTTCGTCGGTTTCCGGGTCTATTTCCGGTATCTCCACCGGCTGACCCTGTTGATCGACGGCAACAAAAGTAAAGAAAGCACTGTTGCTCTCTGTTTTGGTGTTCGTAGGTATCTCTTCTGCATCCACATCTATTCTTACTTCCATGGAGGTACTGAAAGCACGCGTAACCTTGGCGCGTAAGGTTACAACATTGCCAAGTCTGATCGGATGCTTGAAAGAAATATTGTCAACGGAGGCTGTGACTACGATGCGATTGCTATGTTTTTGAGCGGCAATGGCCGACACGATGTCCATCCAGTGCATGAGCCGTCCGCCCATCAGATTGCTTAGGGTATTGGTGTCATTAGGGAGCACCAGTTCAATCATACTCACCGCTGATTCACGGGGGAACTTCTTTTTTCTGAACATTCAATTATCAGGGTTGATCATGCCGCCCGCACCGTCGTCTAAGCCGGGAGACGCTACGAAGAAGAAACCAATAAGGTGGAAGTAATCGAACTTCATTTTAGGGACTAAATTACAAGGATAAAAACGTGGTTTGATAACGATAACTCAAGGTTCAAACGTTGCCAGTGTTAACAAACCGCTAATGCGTGCAAAAATCACAAAAAATACTTTGCAATCAAGTTTATCATTTCATTATTTAGGCACCCGATGATGCAAGCTGCTGAACTCATTCCCTACATCCCTACCGTTTACCTAAAGACGACCATTGCCTGCATATTCCCTATAAATTCGATTATCGTACCTTCGATTACCGGGTGACCCGTGCGTTGTCTTATACCCAACCCATGCCGGTTATGTCCCCGCTCCAGGAGCCGGGTCAGTAATCATCTCTTAAAATCAAATTGAACAGACCAGTCTAATAGATACTTCTTAATGAAAGTCATGAAATTCGGTGGCTCATCCGTTGCCACTCCCGCCCGGATAAAGGCTATTGCTGAAATAGTAAGGCCCAATCTGCCCGGAAAAGTTGCAATAGTTTTTTCTGCTTTTGGCGGTGTTACCGATATGCTGATACTTATCAGCAAGCTCGCCCTGGAGGGTAACCTCGACTATAAAAGCAAGCTTGCGGCGCTTGAGTTGCGACATCTGGACGCCGTCAGGGAGTTAATTGATATACATCGTCAAAGCGGGATCCTTGCACAGGTAAAATTTATGATGAACGAACTCGAGGATGTGCTGCACGGCGTATTCCTGGTAAAAGAGCGCACTGTCCGGACCTTAGACTACATTATGAGCTTTGGTGAAAGATTGTCCGCCTACATCATTGCAGAGTACTTTAAAGACAGTGGTCATCCTGTATCATTTCTGGATGCCAGAAAGGTAATCAGAACAGATAACCACTTTGGCTACGCCAAGGTAGATTTCGATGTTACCAACCGCCTGATAAAGGAATACTTTAACCAGCATTCTCACGTGCAGGTCATCACAGGGTTTGTCGCCACCTCGGATAGTGGTGAAACTACAACACTGGGCAGGAGCGGGTCGGACTATACTGCAGCGATCTTTGCGGGGGCGTTGAGTGCCAGCGAGCTGGAGATCTGGACGGATGTAGATGGAATGATGACGGCAGATCCAAGAAAGGTAAAAAAAGCCTTTACTGTTCCGGAGATGAGCTATGAGGAAGCAATGGAGCTATCGCACTTTGGCGCCAAAGTTATCTTTCCGGCAACCATGCAGCCGGCGATGATCAACCACATCCCGATATGGATTAAAAATACCTTTAACCCAACATTCAAGGGTACGGCGATTCACTCCCAATCCGGAAACGGAAAAATGATCAAAGGGATATCCTCCATGAATGAAATTAGTTTGCTGAGCCTGCAGGGCAGCGGATTGCTAGGCGTGGTAGGTGCATCGATGCGCCTGTTCGCGACGTTGGCGCGTGAGAATGTTAACGTGATCCTGATCAGCCAGGCTTCTTCAGAGCACTCAATCTGCTTCGCTGTAGAACATGTGTTTGCGCCGAGGGCGAAATCGGCAATAGAACGCGAGTTTCAATATGAAATTCGCAATGAAGAGATAGATGATGTGCAGGTTGAGAATGATCTTTGTATCGTTGCCGTGGTAGGTGATGGGATGAAGCACAGCCCGGGAACGAGCGGCAGAATGTTCAGCGCCCTTGGAAAGAACGGTGTGAACGTGATGGCTATTGCCCAAGGGTCCTCGGAGCGAAATATTTCCGCAGTCATTCCGCAGATCGACGTCGCCAAGGCATTGAATGCCTTGCACGAAGCATTTTTTTTATCCGACCGAAAGCTCTTACATGTGTTCCTCGTCGGCACGGGACTCATCGGCAAGGCATTGCTGGCGATGGTGAGTGAACAATTCACAAAACTGGCCAAGGATAATTTGCTCGAGGTAAATGTGGTTGCCGTCGCCAACAGCAGGAAGATGCTTTTTCGCGAAGAGGGTCTTGCGCTCAACCATAGCGTTGATGAATTGAATGCGGCGGGAGCAGAGATGCACATGGATAGCTTTTACGAAAACATGCTTGCGCTAAATCTTTCCAACAGCATTTTTGTGGATTGTACGTCAAGTCCGGAAATTACCGCATACTACGAGCGAATACTGTCCGCTAATATCTCGATTGTAACGCCCAACAAGAAAGCAAACTCGGCTTCAATGGAATCGTATCGGCTGCTAAAGTCCACGGCGTTTGCACGTGGGGCAAAATTCCTTTATGAGACGAATGTTGGAGCCGGACTGCCGGTCATCAACACCATGAATGACCTGTTGCTAAGCGGTGACAACGTTGTTCGCATCGAAGCTGTGCTGAGTGGTACACTAAACTTTATTTTCAGCTCTTTCGAGGAAGGACGAAAATTCAGCGAGGTTGTAAAAGAGGCAAAGGCCAAAGGCTATACTGAACCGGATCCGCGTGATGACCTGAATGGAATGGATGTGGCCCGCAAGATTCTGATACTCTCACGTGAAGCTGGTCTTTCTATGGAATTGGATGAGATCAAGGTTGAGAATCTTGTTCCGGAGAGTTGCAGGGGCGACATGGATGTGGAGGATTTTTTTTCCTGCATAGAAAAGTATGACGATGAATTTGAACAAATGCGCAAAAGCGCGGCAGATAGAAAAGAAAAGCTTCGGTATATGGCCATCCTCGACAACGGTTCAGTAAGCATTCAACTGAGTTCGGTAGACCAGAAGCATCCTTTTTATTCGTTGTCCGGCAGCGACAATATCATACTTCTTACTACCGAGCGTTATCATGATCGCCCTATGGTTATACGAGGTCCGGGTGCCGGTGCCGACGTTACTGCTGCAGGCGTTTTTGCAGACATCATTCGCATCGGTCACTATACTAAATGATACGGGAATTATGAGATCGGTACGAGCATTGGCACCCGCGACAGTCGCAAACGTCTCCTGTGGATTTGATATCTTTGGATTCGCCGTTGAAGCGCCTGCAGATGAAGTGATCATGACTTTACGCGACGAGCCCGGCGTGCTCATTAAGGAGATCACCGGCGATGGGGGCAGGCTGCCATTGGATTCAAGCCGAAATACTGCGGGTGTGGCCGCGGAAGCGTATCTGAAAGCCATGGACATTACCTCTGGAGTGGAAATAATATTGCATAAGAAATTGCCGCTGGGGAGCGGGATGGGATCAAGCGCGGCCAGCTCGGTGGCGGCGCTCGTCGCGGTGAACCATCTATTTGACAATCTCTGTTCCCGTGAACAGTTGCTCCCTTTCGCGATGGAGGCAGAGCGGGTTGCATGCGGTTCGGCCCATGCCGACAACGTTGCACCGTCCTTATTGGGTGGTTTTGTTCTCATCCGTGGCTACGATCCGCTCGACGTTACGAGAATTCCGACACCGCCCGATCTTTACTGTACCCTTGTGCATCCCCATCTTGAGCTGAAGACAGAAGATTCGAGAAGGGTATTAAAGGCAACCATACCTATGAAGAACGCAATTACGCAATGGGGAAACATTGCTGGTCTGGTTGTCGGATTGATGAAGCCTGATTATGGGCTGATCATGCGGTCGTTACACGATGTCGTTGCCGAGCCGATCAGGTCAGTGCTAATACCAGGCTTCGCTGCCATCAAGGAGATTGCAATAAAGAAAGGAGCGTTGGGATGTGGTATCTCCGGTTCCGGCCCCACAATATTTGCGTTGAGCACAGAATTCGCAATTGCAGAAAATGCAGGAAAAGCTATGCAGCAACAATTCACTCACCTGAAACTAAATAGCGACGTTTTTGTATCGCGCATCGATGGGAACGGGGCAAGGGTCTTTGATCTCGAGCCTGGCGTCCTGACCTCTAACGTTGCCTGAAATGAAATTTTACAGTACAAACAATCCCGGACTTAAAGTCGACCTGAAGGAGGCCGTTACCCGAGGGCTCGCGCCAGACAAGGGGCTTTATATGCCAGCCTCTATACCGCGACTGCCTGCATCTTTTTTTGATAGCCTTGGCACGATTTCGTTTCAACAGATCGGCATGACGGTGGCGCGTAACCTCCTTGGAGATTCGATCCCCGAGGAGGAGTTGATTCGGATCGTAAACCACACTATTCAGTTTGATGCACCGTTGATTGCGCTGGAGGAAGATGTTTTCGCTTTAGAGCTGTTCCATGGTCCGACGCTGGCGTTCAAGGATTTTGGTGCGCGGTTCATGTCGCAGTTGCTCAGTTATTTTGCGTCGCAGCAGAAGCAGGAAATTGTTATTCTGGTAGCGACATCCGGTGACACGGGTAGTGCCGTTGCTAACGGTTTTCTGCGTGTGGCGGGTACCCGCGTCGTTGTTCTTTATCCGGCCGGTAAGGTAAGTGAGATCCAGGAAAAGCAATTCACCACCCTTGGCGAGAATATTACTGCGCTGGAGATCAATGGCACGTTCGATGATTGTCAGAATCTCGTGAAGGAAAGCTTTCTGGACACCCACCTCAAACAGAAGTTTACGCTAACATCCGCGAATTCCATCAATATTGCGCGGTTGATCCCCCAGTCATTTTATTATTTTCATGCTTACGCTCAGATCACTGATAAAAGCAAGCGGGTCGCATTTTGCGTCCCCAGCGGAAATTTCGGCAACATGACCGGTGGGTTGATGGCACAGCGAATGGGACTCCCCATCAGCCAGCTTATTGCCGCGACCAATACGAATGACGTTGTGCCAGAATTCTTTCGCACCCACGCCTTTAAGCCGCGGCCTTCCCATCAGACCATAAGCAACGCGATGGACGTAGGCAATCCCAGCAACATCGTAAGGATGATAGACCTCTTCAACGGCGATATTGAAGCGATGGGAAGCCACATTAAGGGTTATGCTTTTTCTGACGATGAAACGAAGAACGCCATGCGGTCCGTATTCGTCAATGACCATTATACGATGGACCCCCATGGCGCAGTAGCGTACCTCGGACTAAAGAAGTTTATGGCGGAGTCGCCACTGCCATATAGCGGGATATTTCTTGAAACTGCACATCCGGCGAAGTTCAAAGAAGTGGTCGAGGAAACTCTTGGTGAATCAGTTGCCATACCGCCCGCGCTAGAGAAATTCCTGGCACGGAAAAAGATAACAATCACGTTGGAGAAGGATTTTCAGGCAACGAAAGATTTTTTATTGAACAGGTTCTAGCGGACTATTTTTTCCAGCCATCTTCACCCAGCAGCGGCACGAAAGCGAAGCTTGAAAGTTCTTCTTTAATCAGTCCACCATTTTTTTTCCTGATGCGCACCATGGTCTGCTTTTCCCGGTTGCCCACCGGTATGATCAGTATGCCGCCTTCTGATAGCTGGTCAGTGAGAGCGGCAGGGATGACTGGCGCGCCAGCGGTGACAATGATCTTATCGTAAGGGGCCTTCACCGGCAGGCCCTTGGAGCCGTCGCCATGAAAGAAGTAAGGGTTATATCCGAGCCTTGGCAGAAAGTCACGCGTCTTTTCATATAACTTTCTATTGTATTCGATTGTGTACACTCTCGCGCCCATCTCCATCAGCACGCAGGCCTGATATCCTGAGCCAGTTCCTATTTCAAGAAGCTTGTCTCCTGCGTTGATCTCGAGCTTTTCCGTTTGGAATGCGACGGTGTATGGCTGCGAAATTGTTTGTCCTTCCCCAATCGGAAACGCTTTATCCTGATAGGCATGTTCAAGAAGAGCATTTTCAAAAAACACGTGACGCGGAACTTTGCTTATGGCTGCCAGAACCGACTCATTTCTGATGCCTTTCTCGGCCAGCTTTTTGAGCAGTTTTTGCCTGAGACCTCGTTGTCGGTAATTATCCTCAATCATAAAAGGAAAAATGTGGAAATAATGTGGACTACTTGTTGAGCATCTTTAAAATTCTGAACGTCAATAGCTTACGAATAATCAGCTGGATAGTGCAATGAACAATTATCAACTTGGTGGTGAATATATCTTTTAAAAAGCCAATTTTTCATGCCTCACAAAGTTTAAGAAATTCCTTAGGAAAAGTCGAACTTAACCCCTTACTTTAAAGTTCTCTCCACACAGTGAAAAGCTTTTTTGCCATAGCGTTCACATGTGTTTTATCTGCACCTTACAGTAGTTGTGATGAAAATCATAAGCTACTGTATGGGCAGAATAAATTTAAGAATCCTATAATCACGTACGGTGCCCGTTAGCAACAGAAGCTACATACCCAGAGACTGATTTTCAAGGGAGGCAAGTTCAAGAACTTTTTCGTATTCCGCGGCAGACAGGTCATTATAGAAGTAGTGAACTGGATCCACCTGACTGCCTTGAATTAACACTTCATAGTGAAGATGGGGCGCCGTGGACATGCCGGAGTTGCCCACATATCCGATCAGATCACCGCGCTTGATACGCTGTCCCTGGCGGACTGTAAAGGCGTGCATGTGGGCATAACGCGTCCTGTATCCGAAGCCGTGATCGACCTCAACCATTTTGCCATAGCCACTAAACTTAACGCTAACCACTGCGACCGATCCATCAGCGGTAGCATAGATGGGGGTGCCAATGGATGCCGCGAAATCTATTCCGGTATGCAGCTTCTTCAGCTTGTATATCGGATGGGTTCTCCATCCGAAGCCTGATGCAAGCGCGACGAGTTGCTTGTTAGCGATCGGTTGAATGGCAGGAATAGCTGCATAAAGCTTTTCTTTTTTCTCAGCAAGCGATACGACCTCATCCTGTGATTTGGTTTCGATATACAGTTTTCTCCGCAGGAGATCAACTTTTTCATGAAGCTTCAGGACCAGGTCCTCGTGAGAAAAATCTTTATCTTTGATGTCGGCATAGCGGTCTACGCCACCCACACCGGCATGGCGTACAGACTTTTGAATGGGCTCGGCTCCTAACACCACACGATAAATGTTATCATCGCGTTGTTCTACATTGTTAAGCGTCGTACTAAGATTTTTTACGTCGGTGTTAAGCTTGGCATAATAGAACTCGAGCTCCTTCACTTCATTCTTCAGCATCAGCTCTTTTGGTGACTCGAAATACGTGCTGTACAAAACAAGCAACCCCACAGCCATGATCACGGTCATGGACATCATGCCTAATGCATTTAGCACCACATCGCTTGTGCGCGTCCTTACCCGCTCGTATTTGCAGGTTTCGGTATCGTAATAGTATTTAATTCTTGCCATAAATTTAAATATAATCAGCTAGGCCTGAATGCCTTGATAACATCCTCGTTACATTCGATAAACGGCCCTTCCAGCAGGTCGATGCAATAAGGAATCGCGGGGAACACCGCGTCAAGGCACTGGCGGATAGCTTTCGGCCTCCCCGGTAAATTCACTATTAAGGTACGATTCCTTATGCCCGCGGTTTGTCGCGAAAGGATGGCAGATGGCACATATGTAAGACTTTTTGCACGCATAAGCTCTCCAAAGCCAGGCATAAGTTTACTGCAAACCGCTTCTGTCGCCTCGGGTGTAACATCACGGAGCGCCGGTCCGGTACCGCCAGACGTGATTATAAGAGAGCAACCCCGGCCATCAGCCATCGCAATCATGGTTTCTTCTATCTGGTCCTGTTCGTCTGGAATAACAGCGTAGTCCTTTTCCCAAGGACTGACTAGATATTCCCGCAATATTTCTACAATAGCCTTGCCAGGAATGTCTTCATAAATACCCTGGCTTGCCCTGTCGGAGACATTAATGATACCGATCCTGATGATTTTATTCTGCTGCATTGGAGTCTATAGTTTTACGACAGGGAAGAGAGCGGCGTTTTTTTTTGTGGTGGGAAAGGTTAAAAGCTTCAAAAAAAAACTCTGCAAAGCGGGCTATTTCGCAGAACGTGTCAATGGATCCTTAAATGCTGGCTTATCATGGCGGGACGCGCGGTTCGTTTGAAGTTTTTGCTACAGCCGGCTTAATCAGGATTTAGCTGAATATTGCCTGATCTTCCTTTTTTGAAAACCTGGCGTCCCTTGTTGATTTCGCGCCGGAACTCCTTTTGTAGTGGCACGGGAAGGGAAAGGACCTCCAGGCATGCACTTGAACAGCACTGCTGATACCGTGCTGCGCATTGCGGGCACTGTATGAAAAGCAAGTGACAGCCATCATTTTTGCAGTTCGTGTGATCATCACAAGGTTTTCCGCACTGGTGGCAAACAGCGATGACGTCGTCGGAAATTCTTTCACCAAGCCGCTCATCAAAGACAAAATTCTTCCCAATAAATTTGTTCTCGATCCCGGACTGCTTTACCTGCCTTGAATACTCGATAATCCCCCCATCGAGTTGAAACACTTTATTGAATCCCTGGTGTCTCATCCAGGCGCTGGCTTTTTCGCACCTGATGCCGCCAGTACAATACATCAGCAAGTTCTTGTCCTGGTGACCCTTCATCAGGTCTTCCACGACCTGCAATTCTTCCCGGAAAGTATCAACGTCAGGACAGATGGCATTGCGGAAGCGTCCCACTTCGCTTTCATAGTGGTTTCGCATATCCACAATGACCGTGTTGGGATCATCGGCAAGCGTGTTGAAGGCCGCTGCATCGACATGTTGCCCTGTATTGCGGATATCAAAGGAGTCGTCTTGAAGACCATCAGCAACGATTTTTTTCCGAATGAGTATCTTCAGCTTAAAAAAAGATTTCCCATCGTCCTGGATCGCGGAGTTTAGTCTGACATTCTCCAGAAACGGTATGCTGAATAGGTAACTCCTGAACGCGCCAAGTTGATTTTCAGGAACGCTGATTTGCGCGTTGATGCCTTCAGACGCGACATAAATCCTTCCAAGTACACCTATTGCGTCCAGGTGCAGGTATAGGTCGTCGCGAAAGGTCTGCGGATCAATGATCCGATGATACTTGTAAAAGGAGAGCGTTCTCCTTTTCTCATCAAGTTCGCGCATTCGCTGCTTGAGCGCGCGCCCATCAATTCGGTTGTGCAGAGCCATGTCGGATTAATTGGGGGTTAATCATGGCAAAGTTAATAATATCAGCCAAAATGGGGGAAAACAGCTAATTTCTTGGCTGCAACTCGCCACGGATCAGTTGATTATATGCCTCACAGGTGAGCCAGCCGTGTTCATTGCAGTACCCGCAGGTCTTATAACCAGGTCCGAAGGCACCTTTACTAACAACCACGTGGTCTCCCTTGCAAACCGGACAGGTGACCTTGCCGGAGGTACCACAATCAATGTCATAACTGGTCGATAATATCTGCTGCGCCTTCACGGTGGCAGTAGCCGTCTCCTTCAGGAATTCTATCTCTGATTTTTTTAGCCACTGAACGGCTTCCGCTGAATATTGTCCATTTGTCCCCTTGAGCTGGATGTATTTATTCAACCAATCAATACTCTGCTTGTATTTTTGAAGGTGGTATGAGTTCTTGCCAAAGAAAAATGTGAGGTCGGAGGGAACGCTTTTAACATTGGCGAGCACCTTCTGAAATTTCAGGTCAGCGACTTCATAATTGCCCGTCTCCATAAAATAAACCCCTGAGTCCAGCTCGCGAAGGAGATCGGTTTTTTTTATCTGCTCTTTTTGAAGGAGATACTCGTCTACTTTACCCTGTTGTGCGTTTACCGTGACTTGCAGGGCTACAATAAAAAGAAAAACAATAGCGTATCGCATCATTCAATAAATCGATCTATGTTCATGTCAAGCCATTCCAATGCCGCGCCGTGATATATGTCCTGCTTGGTTGCCTGATCCAGGTTCATCCCTTCAATAAACGCTCCGATCTCCAGATCTCCTAGTGGAAAAGGATAATCTGAGCCAAGCGTCACTCGTTTAGATCCTTGCAGCGTAAGCACATACTCCAGCATCCGGGCATCGTGTGTTACGCTGTCTACCCAAAATCGACCGAGGTACTCACGAGGACCTACGGTATTATCTATCGCCACCAGGTCGGGACGACACTCAAATCCGCGTTCAATTCTCCCTATAGTCGTGAGAAATGAGCCACCTGCGTGTGCAAAATTAACCCTCAGTTTTGGCAATCTTTCAAATATTCCGCCAAAAATCATACAGCAAATGGCGCGCGACGTTTCTGCGGGCATACCGACCAGCCAGGGAAGCCAGTATCGCTGCATCTGCTTCTGGCCCATCATGTTCCAAGGATGCACCAACAGCGCCATGCCCAGCTTTTCACAGGCTTCAAAGATGGAAAAAAATCGTTCTTCATTCAGATTAAAGTCATTGATGTTCGATCCGATTTGAATGCCCTGAAGTCCAATTTGCCGGCAACGTTCCAGTTCTTGCACAGCCAGCTCGGCGTCCTGCATGGGTATAGTTCCCAGTCCGAGATAGTGCTTTGGGTCTTTCTGAACGAGCTCAGCAATATGATCATTCAAAAACATAGATATATCCAGGCAGTCAAATGGTTTTGCCCAATACGAAAACATCACCGGAACTGTGCCGACCACCTGCACCTGGGTATGGTACTTTTCGTATTCTTTTATTCTTATATCTGAATTCCAGGAATTGTCTTTGATTTCCCTGAAAAATTGATTGCCGCGCATCATTTTGGCGAAACCACGCTTATGATGCTGCAGATAGACAAAATCCCCATAGCCGTATTTCTCGCTCCAGTTCGGTAATTTTTTAGGGAGGATGTGGGTGTGACAATCTATTTTTAGCATACGTCGCGCAGATGTACAATATAACAGTTATGCTAGCTTTCCTCCTACGGGAATGTTAGCCGAAATAGCGTCTCAACTTGGGTCTGCACAAGCGCGTTCGCGCGGGGTGGATTGGAGATAGGCGTTTAAAAAGATCCGATTCAAGCTTTTTGAAGAGCTTTTTAAAGTTTTGGGATATCAGAGGTTACCAGAAGGGGCGGATGGCATTAAATTCTCTTTAGAGGAAGAAACCAAACATCCCATGAATATTCTACTCATCATTAGCTGCTTCGTAATTGCCTACGGTTTTTTTGCGCTCATTGCGTTTAAAATAGTCAAGGTGCTGTTTCCTGACAACGACACGCAGCACAAACCCTGGAGAGTAAAATCTCCGGGGGCCTGAAAATGATAAAGATTCTAAAAGGTTTGTAGCGCCCATTCCTGATACGTAAAGACAAAAGTTTCCGTTACGGTTAGGCCGCATTAGGCTGTCGTTGATAACACTTAAGTGTCATAGACGAACGAATAGACTTTTCATGTGTTAATAATGATTATTTCGTAGTCACATGGAATCGCATGGTTAATTAACATCCTTTTGGGTGAACGCAGTGCACGACGATTTCATAAGTTACGTTATTCAGTTATTCAAAGTCATCAGTCACCTGCATTGCGGCTATTTTTGTGTATCTTAATGATTGCGCGCTACTAAAAAAGGATCGTGAATAGAAAGTACAAGAAAATAAAAAGGATCAATACGCCATACATGATAAGGTCCACGCGAACGTAGGCTTTATACTGCTGATACAATTCTTTTAATCTCCTGAACATAATGCTTATTAGGCGCGATGACAAATTTGATACCTCCGGCAAGTTAACCATTTGCGATTTTGTAACATCGTTATTCCTGCAAGTCAGTTTGTATAAAGATTTCCTCCTTACATAGGGGATAGCCGCTGTTAATTGTCTGAAAGTAAACCAACCTCAAAAAAATGATTCAAAAATCTCTGTTTGCCGTTGTAATGTTCCATCCCCAATCCATTATGCTATCGGCGATGTCGCCGCAGTGGAGATGTATAGTCTTTCGAGACGTGGCTTCGTATTCTACAATGACCTTCAAAGCCTCCTTGACAGTGATGGTGGGTTATTCAGCCAGCCTCCTGCAAATTTGCGTACCAACCTGAGCAATGGGGCGCTGGGTTATTTTCAGACCAGCGCCGTTGAAAAGCGGGAAGATTACAATTAAAGAATAAGCCAACAGTTGCTTTTGCCAAAATGACGCTTCATCTTTCTTCCCTAATCAGGCTGGATGAAAGTTTTGCTGATCTGCGTCGTGTGTATTTATCACAGTTTTGAATTAACCGGTCAAACGGTTTTGAGCAACAATCCAACCCACTTAAAATGGAATCAGGTAAATTCTGATCATTATCGTGTATTGTTTCCTGCCGGATTCGAGAATTCGGCAATGCGCGTTGCCAATACACTTGAATACATTCATGCGCCAGAAGCCCGGACGCTTGGTCGTACACCACGGAAGATCGCTGTGATCCTCCAGAACCAATCTTCGCAGTCAAACGGTTTTGTTTCAATGGTACCGCGCCGATCAGAGTTCTATACGATGCCTGCCCAGGACTATAACTTCCTGGGCAACAATGACTGGCTTGACTTGCTTTCATCTCATGAATACCGGCATATTGTACAATTCAGACATGCGTTACGCGGGTTAAACAAGTGGATATATTTTCTGTTTGGCGCTCAGACAATGGTTAGTGTATCTCACGCGGCAGTGCCCCAATGGTTTTGGGAAGGGGACGCGGTAGCGACAGAAACGGCTTTTACGCCGGGTGGCCGTGGTCGTATTCCCCATTTCGGGTTGGTGTTCAAAACGAATCTGCTCGAAGGGCGGACTTTCAACTATCACAAGCAATATCTGAGATCCTATAAACATAACGTACCCAACCATTATGTATTGGGATATTATATGGTCAGCCATTTAAGGAGAAAGACGGAGGATCCGCAAATCTGGAGTAAAGTTACCGAAAGCGCCTGGAATGTACCGATCATGCCTTTTACATTCTCTAACGCACTACATCGTGAAACTGGTTCTTATGTTAAGGAAGTTTACAACGACATGGCCGCCTCGTTAAAGAAGGAGTGGCAGGAGGAAATTAATAAAGTAAACATAAGTGAATATGAAAGGTTGAACACCCGAAACAACGGGGCCTATACTGACTTCCTGTATCCGCAGGCCATGGAAGATGGTTCTGTTACCGTGATGAAAAAGGGAATCGGCGAGATTGAACAATTCATCAACATCAAAGACGGCCGGGAGACGAAACTGTTCACGCCGGGCTATGTGAACGATGCAGGCATGTTATCTGCGAAGGCAGGCAGGGTGGTATGGACTGAATATGGCTTTGATCCGCGTTGGCGAGTGAAGACATTTTCCCGCATCAAGTTATACGAGCAACATACCAATGAGCACTGGGTTATCGCTAATCCACGCGGTCGGTATGGGGCAGCGGCATTGTCGCCAGATGGAAGCAGGGTCGTCGTTGTTCGTTCGGGCAAAGATTACAAGAATGAATTGTTAATACTCAATGCCGCCACCGGAAGTACGCTGAAAACGTTCCCTAATCCAGACAATTTCATGTATAGCATGCCGCGTTGGTCACCGGACGGCAGAAGTATTGTGGCCCTTAAGATTGGCAACAGCGGCAAAACAATTTCACAATTGGATCTGTCGGGCGATAAAGAAAGAGAGCTATTGCCCGTGAGCCAGGAAAATGTGGGCCATCCGGTATTAACCGAACATTATGTCCTGTTCAACTCACCCGCCAGTGGAATTGACAATATCTATGCCGTGGACCTGACCACCGGAAAGCGATACCAGGTCACGTCTAGTAAATATGGTGCGTATAACCCATCCGTGACAAAAGATGAGGAGTGGATATATTATAATGATCAGGGCAGGGATGGTCTCGATGTTGTGCGAATTCCATTTACGCCTGCTACCTGGAGTAACTTTATTGAAGCGGCGCCATCGGTGACAACAGACCTGGTAAACACCCTTGTAAAACAGGAAGGAACAGAAGCCTTCTGGGATAGCATTCCGCAAAAGATGCTGCCCATCCGGGGTTACTCAAAGTTAAGTGGGATAATCAATCCGTATGGCTGGGGCGCATTTTTTGACAATGATCTCACGCAGATCAATGTGGGCGTCACCTCGCGTGATCTTCTGAGCACAATGTCCCTGAGCGCAGGATACGTGTGGGATATCGATGAAAGAACTTCTGAATGGCGAACCAGCATTAGCTATCAGGCGATTTATCCGATCATTGACTTCGACGTACTGTGGGGTAACAGGACATCAGATGAAACGGCCTTCGGCAACGAGATTGAATTCAAGTGGAAGGAATCGACGGTAGAGGGCGGCGTACGAATTCCATTGGTGATGACCAGGTCAAAATATAATCGGAATTTCACTGTCGGAAATGCCATTGGTCTAACCCGCACCAGATCTTTTCAGAACACCGTGACGCGCCAGGGCACTGTGATTTATCGTGGCACGGAGCGCATCACGCCCGCTTACGACACGTTGGAATATATATATAAAGATCAGCTCAACAACGGTGATCTGATGTATAACAGGTTTAGTCTTTCATTTTTTAATCTTCTGAAAAGGAGTGAGCGCGATTTTCTATACCGGTGGGGACAGACGCTCGATGCCGAACTTTATAACACCCCGTTTAACGGTGACTTTGAAGGCAAGTTATTCGCAATTCGCTCTACACTTTACTTCCCTGGGCTGGCAAAACATCACTTTCTAAATTTCCGGCTTGCTTACCAGGAGCAGTTGCAAAGCATCGAAACCAATGTTTACACTTTCAGGAACCGGATATCAAAACCGAGAGGGCATGAGTATCCGGACGACGAAACTTTTGTAACTGCTTCGGTTAATTATGCACTACCGCTTTGGTATCCGGATTTTGATATTGGTCCGATTTTGTACATCCAGCGGGTGAAAGCCAATTTGTTCTATGA
>JANNPM010000536.1:0-1951 GCA_031400145.1 Chryseolinea sp.
GAAAGCTTTGTAAAACATATCGACAAGAATACGAAAGCATTTTACCTGGAAACAATTGGTAATCCCCGCCTTAATATACCTGACTTTAAAAAATTCGCTGACCTCGCCAAAGAATATGACCTGCCGCTGATCGTGGACAATACATTTGGTGCAGCAGGATACCTGTTCCGTCCACTGGAGCATGGAGCAAATGTGGTTGTTGAATCAGCTACCAAATGGATCGGCGGACATGGTACCAGCATCGGCGGTGTTATCGTTGATGGTGGAAATTATAACTGGGGTAATGGAAAGTTTGTTCAGTTTATTGAACCATCAGAGGGATACCATGGCCTGAAATTCTGGGATGTATTCGGTGAAGGCAATCCCCTTGGTTTACCCAACATTGCATTCATCATCCGGGCACGTGTTGAAGGCCTCCGCGATTTCGGACCGGCGCTTAGTCCGTTCAATTCGTTCCTCCTATTACAAGGATTGGAAACTCTCTCATTACGCGTACAACGCTCAGTAGATAATGCGCTGGCGCTTGCACAATGGCTGGAGAAACATGAGCTCGTTGAACAGGTCAATTATCCAGGCCTTGAAAGCAGCCAATATCACAGGCTGGCCAAGAAGTACCTGCGAAATGGATTTGGTGCGGTTCTGTCCTTTTCCGTGAAAGGCAGCAAGGAACACACCGCCAAGATTGTAGACAATCTAAAATTAGTCAGTCACCTGGCTAATGTCGGTGATGCAAAAACACTCATCATTCAACCCTCGGCCACCACGCACCAGCAATTGAGCGATGCCGAGCAGATATCCTCAGGCGTGCATCCGAACGTGTTGCGCATATCAGCCGGAATTGAACATATCGACGACTTAAAGGCAGATCTTCAACAGGCATTCGAAAAAGTATTTGAGGGCGAATTAGTCAACTAATCGGGCAGACGCCACGGTTTGGAAAAGCATGGAAAAACACGATCATACCTTTCACTACCAGGGAAAATTCGAGTTGGAAGCTGGCGGAAATCTCTCCGGCTTCCAGCTCAAGTATACAACGCTAGGCAAGCTCAACACTGACCGCAGCAATGTGGTATGGATCTGCCATGCGCTAACAGGTAGTCCGGATTTTACTGACTGGTGGAGCGGCCTTTTCAGTGAGGGACGATTCTTTGATCCCGGCCAATACTTCATCATATGTGCCAATGTTCTGGGCGGATGCTATGGCTCCACGGGACCCTTGTCGTTCGATCCATCTACTGGCAAGCAGTTTTTCCACAGCTTTCCTTCGATTACTAACCGCGATGTTGTCCGGGCATTCGATCTTTTACGGCAGGAACTTCTCATCGACTACGTTCATACCCTCATCGGCGGCTCCCTCGGGGGTCAGCAGGTATTGGAATGGGCGATCTCCCGGCCCGAAGTTTTCCAGCACATTATCCCCATTGCCACAAATGCCTGTCATTCTCCCTGGGGCATTGCTTTCAATGAAGCACAACGATTGGCCATCGAGGCCGATCACACCTGGAAGCAAAATGATCTGCGCGCTGGCGTGGAAGGCCTTAAAGCTGCACGCGCCGTAGGTATGCTTTCCTACCGGTATTACGATACTTACGGGAAAACGCAGGAAGAAAAGAACAATGAAAAACTGGACGAGTACCGTTCGTCTGCTTATCAACGCTATCAGGGCCAAAAGCTGGCAAACAGGTTTAATGCGTTCACCTACTGGGGCCTTTCAAAGATGATGGATAGCCATAACGTTGGCAGAAAACGTCCAGACATAAGACACGCGCTGGAATCAATCAAGGCAAAAACATTGGTCGTGGGTATTGACAGTGATATCCTGTTTCCGTTACGGGAACAAAGGTATATCGCAGACACAATACCGAATGCAAGAATGGAAGTGATGAGTTCATTGTATGGTCATGATGGATTTCTCGTCGAGTTTGAACAACTAAGCACCCACATCAGAAAA
>JANNPM010000546.1:0-6687 GCA_031400145.1 Chryseolinea sp.
AAGGAGCTTCGTGAATTTAAAGATGAATACATTGCCGTTGAGCATCTGTTGCTCGCAGTGCTATCTTCCAAAGACAAGATTGCAGCGATACTGAAAGATTCGGGCGTCGATCGCAATGCATTGATAAAAGCGATCAAAGAATTGCGCGGAGGTTCCAAAGTTACGGATCAGAATGCCGAATCGAAGTACAAGTCACTTGAACGATACTCTATAAATTTGAATGAGCTCGCGAAGCGGGGAAAAATAGATCCCGTCATTGGCCGGGATGAAGAAATCCGCCGTGTGCTGCAGATTCTCAGCCGGCGAACGAAGAACAATCCAATTTTACTTGGCGAGCCGGGCGTCGGGAAAACCGCTATCGTAGAAGGCATGGCACAGCGGATAGTGGACGGTGACGTGCCTGAGAATTTAAAAAGTAAAGTGATCATATCCCTGGACATGGGTTTACTGGTGGCCGGCGCGAAATATAAGGGCGAATTTGAGGAGAGGTTAAAATCAGTAATCAAAGAAGTAACCGACTCCAACGGCGAGATCCTATTATTTATAGATGAGATTCACACATTGATTGGGGCCGGAGGCGGTGGTGAAGGTGCAATGGATGCGGCGAATCTTTTGAAGCCCGCATTGGCGCGCGGCGAACTGCATGCAATTGGCGCAACAACGCTCAAAGAATATCAGAAATATATCGAAAAGGATAAGGCACTGGAACGTCGATTCCAATCGGTGTTGGTAGATGAGCCATCCGTGGAAGATTCCATTTCAATATTACGGGGCATCAAGGATAAGTATGAATTGCATCACGGGGTGCGCATAAAGGATGATGCTGTCATTGCATCCGTGGAGTTATCCAACCGGTACATCAGCGACAGATTTCTTCCTGATAAGGCGATAGACTTAATGGACGAGGCAGCTTCCAAGCTCAGGCTTGAAATGGACTCATTGCCAGAAGAATTGGACGAGCTTAACCGCAGGATCATGCAGTTAGAAATTGAGCGCGAAGCCATCCGTCGGGAAAAAAATATCGAGAAGGAAAGGGTACTCATTAAAGACATCGCTGAGTTGTCAGCGTCAAGAAATTCTCTTAAGGCCAGGTGGGAAGGCGAAAAAGAGATCATTCACGGTATTCAACGCGAAAAGGAAAATATTGACAAGCTTAAGTTCGAGGCGGAGCAGGCAGAAAAGGCCGGCGATTATGGCAAGGTGGCCGAGATACGTTACGGAAAGATCACAGAGGCAGAGAAGCGCTTCGAGGAATTCAAGTCGAAAATGAAGCAAATGCATGGCGAAAAATCTCTTGTAAAGGAAGAGGTCGACAGCGAGGATATCGCGGAAGTTGTGGCAAAATGGACCGGCATTCCTGTACTAAGAATGATTCAGAGCGAGCGTGATAAGTTACTGCATCTCGAAGATGAACTCACCAGACGAGTTGCCGGACAGGAAGAAGCAATCAGGGCACTAAGCGATGCTGTTCGCAGAAGCCGGGCAGGATTACAAGATCCAAAACGTCCTATTGGTTCGTTTATATTCATGGGAACGACAGGAGTGGGTAAGACAGAACTCTCCAAGGCACTCGCCGACTACCTGTTCAACGACGATTCTGCAATGGTTAGGATCGACATGAGTGAGTACCAGGAACGACACAGCGTTAGCCGGCTGATTGGTGCACCTCCAGGCTATATTGGATACGATGAAGGAGGACAGCTGACTGAAGCGGTCAGGCGGAAGCCTTACTCCGTTATATTGCTGGATGAAATAGAGAAGGCTCATCCTGATGTTTTCAACATTTTGCTCCAGGTCCTTGATGATGGCAGGCTTACGGACAACAAAGGCAGAACGGCCAATTTTAAGAATACGATCATCATCATGACCACCAATATCGGTTCACATCTGATTCAGGAAAATTTTGAAAAAATCACAGACGAAAATTATTTCGATGTGGTGGAAGATACCAAAGAGGAAGTGTTGGCATTGTTACGGAAAACCGTTCGTCCAGAGTTCGTAAACAGAATTGATGAGATCATCATGTTCAGACCGCTTAGTCACCAAGACATCCGGAAGATCGTGGACATCCAGGTGAACGTGGTACAGAAAAGGCTGAATGAGGTGGGTGTAAAAATAGAGGTAAGTGACGAAGCGCGTGACAGATTAGCAAAATTAGGTTATGATCCTCACTTCGGTGCTAGACCACTGAAACGTGTGATGCAGCGGGAGCTGTTGAATGAGCTTTCAAAGCAGATCTTGTCCGGAAAGGTTCAGAAGGATTCAGTGATCTTTGTTGACATAAGAAATGGATTGGATTTTGTTTTTGACAACCTGCAGGAAGCAGAAATTGTTTAGCCTGTGGTCTTAGGATTGTATGATTCCGCTCGGTTCACCCGAAGGGATGTGTCTGGTTGAGAGGTGTCGTGTGAGGCCCCGGGTTGGTTCCCGGGGCCTTTCTTTTGCGCAATTGACTTTTTTGTGGTGATTACGAAAAAATTCGTAGGAATCTCTTGCGGTTAATGGTAACGATCACTACAATTGTATTACGAAAAAATTCGTACATCATGGAGAAGCCCCTGCAACCGACTGAAAAAGAGCTGGAAATCCTGCAGATAGTGTGGGAAAAGAAAGCTGCCTCGGTAAAAGACATTCATGAAGCGCTGGGCGGAGATGAGAACAACGGTTATACAACCATTCTCAAGTTCATGCAGATAATGCTGGAAAAAGGTCTGGTGACACGCGAGAAACGGGGGAAGCTTCACCTTTACAAAGCTGTGCCATCTATGGAGAATACTCAGCAGCAACTCCTTGATAAGATGATCGATACGATATTTAAGGGCTCTGCAGCGCAGTTGGTCATGAGCGCTTTAGGCAATAGCCGGTCTTCGCGCGAAGACATACAGGAGATAAAAGACTACTTGGAAAAACTTCAGGGCGGAAAATTATGAAATATCTTATGGAAATTCCCGCGTCACCATTTATGCAAAATCTCGGATGGACCTTGTTGCATTCGCTCTGGCAGGGACTCTTTTGTATGGCGTTTATTATGGTATTACTGCGCTGCATACCCTCGAGGATGTCTTCACTGCGTTATGCGGTGTCTTCCCTCGGACTCTTCCTGCTGTTGCTCGTCTCTATAGGAACTTGTACCTATCTCAATGGCTCAGCCCTTCGTGAACCATCAATGTATGTCGGAGTATATAATCGTTTCCACGAAACCATTGACGGGAATCAGCCTGCCGTTATCTTAAGCATTCGTCAGATGGCAATCATTTTTGTTGAGAATAACATAGGCCTTATGGTAATAGCCTGGGGCATAGGCGCATTTTTTTTCTCACTCCGGGTTTGCGCAGGTTATTGGTACATCAATGGAATCAGAAACAGTTCAATACCGCTTGATGACGAGTGGCAACGAAGGATTCAGCAAATGAGCGCTGTTTTAGGCGTGCATAAAATAGTCAGCGTGGCAGAATCGCACCTGATACAAGCGCCGGTTGTCTTCGGATACCTGAAGCCACTGATATTGATCCCGGTTGGAATGTTCTCAGGTCTTACTACAGAACAGGCCGAAAGCATTTTTATTCATGAGCTGATTCACATTCGGCGTGGCGACTTTATCGTCAACATCGTTCAGTGCTTATTGGAAGCAGTTTTCTTTTTCAATCCATTTGTGTGGATGCTGTCTTCGACCATCCGACGCGAACGTGAACATTGCTGTGATGATAATGTGATCATGGCACAGGGCAACCCCATTGCCTATGCACGTGCGCTTGCCAAGCTCGAAGAAGCTCGGTTAAAGAGCCCAACTTTGGCGCTATCACTTGCACATGACAAAAATCAATTGTTGAATCGAATAAAACGTATTATGGAAAAATCTGCAGACCGCTATCCCGGAAGTGAAAAGTTCGTGCCGGTAATTTTGCTCTTGTTGGGATTGATGTGCGCTTCGTGGTTAAGTATCGCACCCGCGAATCGGAAAGTATTCGAAAAAATGTACCGAAATGTAGAACCCGGTGCGATACTGGGAGATACCTCAAAAAAGGAAAAGAAATCACGCCACTATCGCCGCACGGTGAGACCGGCAGAAGGTGGAGGCTCCGACCACGAAATGGAGGTGTATGAAAGTGACATCGTTGCAGATGCAATGGACGGTGTCCCTCCGGTGGAACCAGTAGCACCTCCGGAACGCTTTGACATCAATATTCCCGAAGTCCCGGACGAAGTATCAAATTTTGAGCGGAACATCAATATTCCTGATTTTCCTGAATTTCCGGCGATTGCCTTTGACTTTGATCATTTCAGATTTGATACGCTTCAACCATACGGTCAGCGTTCGGAAGAATGGCTTGAGTTTAGTGAGGAGTTCCAAAAAAACTTTCAGGAAAAATTCGGCGAATTCTATGAACAGCATGAGGAAGAATTAAAGGAAATTATGGAACAGGCTCACGAACAGATTGCCAGCGATGTAAAGTCTGAATTGCACTCATTCGAACACCGGCATCTTGAAGTGGCAAGTGCAGAAATGGCTCAACAGGCAAGGAGATTGGCGGACCATACCAAACAATTGCAGAAAGCAAATGAACACCAGCTTCGCAAAATGCAGCTGGAGGTGCGCGCCATGGAGGATCATATGAAGATGTATGATGAAAAGTTAGGTAAGGAACTGGCGAAGGATGGATACTTCGAAGAGGGGGAGGAAATCAGTAATATCCACATCACTGATTCTGAGATAGAAATCAATGGTAAAAAAATAAAGGATGCGCACTACAAAAAATACAGGGAGCTGCTTAACGAGTTAAAGCCACCTGCTCCGCTGCGACTGGAGTAGGGGATCTATATTCTTTCTACTCCCAGACCGGGCTTATCCGAACATGACATATATCCGTCTTTCAAAGTAAACCCCCCTTTTACTACGTCCCGTGCGAGGTCAAAGCTTCCATCAAGATCGATGTACTTTGTATTGGAGCAGGCGAACGCAGCGTGTATTGCAGCCGTTATACTGACAATGCTCTCGTCATTACACCCCCAGAACAGATCGATTTCTTCCTGCAAAGCAATGTCCGCTATTTTGAGGGCCTGGCTGATCCCGCCACATTTCATCAATTTGATATTAAATATAGCCGCCGCTTTGGGCGGTTTGATAAGCTCAATAGCGTCCGCTGGTGTGATAAGTGATTCATCTGCTGCCAGCACCTGGCGCACTTCTTTGGGGAGGGATTTCATTTCGGCGATCTCCTTGGCAGGCAACGGTTGTTCGATCAACTCAATATCGAGATCGTAACAGCGTCCGTAGAACTGGATCGTCTGTTCTACTGAATAGCCCTGGTTGGCATCCACCCGGATGACCACACTGTTACCGAATTTCTCGCGGAGTTTCATGATCCGCTCCACATCTTCCTCCAGATCCTTTCCCAGTTTTACTTTCAGTACCTTAAAGCCGCGTTTTATGTAATCTTCAGCTTCCAATAAAGTTTCTTCCACATTTTTTATACCGATCGTATTTGATGTGGGCAGTTTTTTTATCTTTTGACCAAGGAACTTAACCAAAGGAATGTCGAGAAACTTCGTGAAGGCATCATATAGTGCAATGTCCAGTGCCGCGCGCGCTGATGGATTTTGCGGAAATTTTTGCCATATCTCAAAGTTTAATTGATTGAATTCGCGGATGTCACGGTCAATGAGAAACTCCAGATTTTTCTCTTGTAGAGCATCGAGACATTGTTCCAGCGTTTCCCCCACTACGTATTCGCTGGGGTTTCCGGCCCCAATTCCCGTCAAACCATTGTGCAGCGTTATCTCGACGAAAGCATTTCTCACTTCATCAACGGTCTTGAAAGCAATTGTGTAAGGTTTGGTGTTCCCCAGATCCACGCTCCACGACTTGACATCCTTTATTTTCATTTGGGCTGATTGGTTAGACGCTCACGCCTTCGCGAGATACTTTGAGATCATCGACTTAAAAAGGGGGATCAGGCAATCCACGCCGTCCTCCAACGGGAGGACTACCGGAATACTTAATTCCTTCTCATAGCTTTTGGCAGCTTTCCGTGCGTCCTGCTCATTCATCCCTGTCGTATTCAACGTAATCGCTACTGTGGGGGCACCGTACATTTTTATTAATGCAATCTCGTCCGCCAGCGGCGGAAGGAAGGCAGGATAAAATTCCATATCCTTATATTGTTGTCGGGCAGGATTGTGCTGCAATACTACGGCATCGGCGTCTGCGGAAACAATCCATTCCGCTCCTGCCGGACCGCTCGGATTTCTCAGCGCAGATTGGCCCTCAATGAAAATGATCTCTGGCTTCGCCTCCTTATAACAAGTTACTACGGCATGCTCCATTTCACCGGATATGAAGTCATTTAAAGTTGAATCAAATACAAATCCGTATTTGGCCCCTTGCATCCAGCCTGTCTGTCCGGTATACACCATTTCCGCCTTCACTCCTTCGTTCCGCATCGCCTCGACCAGAAACCTCGTAGTCGTTCTTTTCCCAAGCGCGCAATCCGTTCCCAGCACCGCTATCTTGGGACACTTTACTTCTTTGATCTTGCCGGACCAGAAATGCAGCTCGGTAGTTTTCTTTGGTTTCCGTACGTCGATGATCTCAAGACCCTTTTCTTTCGCCAGACCGGCGAGTTCGGGAATGTCGACAATGTATTCATGCAAACCGTTCACGAGATTAAATCCGCTCTCCAGGGCTTC
>JANNPM010000016.1:0-10566 GCA_031400145.1 Chryseolinea sp.
GTTAGCACACCCGCTGAAAGGCTGATCGTCGAACCAGTTCCTGCCACCGCGCTGCCGACAGGACTATCATCGGTGTTATTTCTCAATTGATAGGTCACACCGGTTTGTGACAGAGCAACCGTCACTTCGCCAACGCCTCCGCTACATAACGGGTCTATTATCACATCCACTGTCAGCGACGCATCTGGCGCCGGGCTAACAGTCACAACTTCGACATCCGTGAGTTCAATAGAACATGATCCATTGCTTGCAAGTACATTAAAAGTTGTCGTAACGCTAAGGTTTCCTGTTGGTAAAGCAATAGTACCTCCGGTGCCTGGTATCGCTGCGCCAATGTCGATATTGCCCGCATCATTCCTCAACTGGTATAGAACGCCATTTTCGGAGTTTGAAACCTGCAGGTTAGTGCCACTTCCAGCGCAAATCGGATTTGCAGCCGGTGTAACGGCCAGTGCCGCATTGATGGTACCGCTAACAGTTACCGTTGCTGTGTTGGTAAGTTCCGCGGAGGCACATCCGACGCTGGTAGCGAGAACGTTGAAAGTTGTTGTAGTAGTCAGTACGCCCGTTGGTAACAAGATGGTTCCTCCGGTGCCAATGACCGCCGAACCTACCGTGCTGTTGTCCGCGTCATTGCGAAGCTGATAGCTTACTCCAGACTGCGAAGTGCTCACTGTAATCTCGGAGCTTCCTCCTGAACACAAGGGGTTAAGTGTCGTGCCAACCGTCAGGTTTGTTAGTGGAGCCTGGTTAACCGTAACCACCGCACTTCCACTGACCAGACCCGCGCAGGCACTAGCATCTGAGACAGTTATCAGCGTGTAGGTTGTGGTTGTTGCAGGACTTACCGGAATGTTAATCGAGTTAAAGAAGGAAGGAATTACTGCCGACGTCACGGTGCCGTCAGAATATTGGAAGGACCATGGACCGGTTCCCGTAAAAGTCACCGTTATGCTGGCGGATGAGCCCGTACAAATCGTGGTCGATCCACCGATAGTTCCTGTAGGACTTGACAATATGGTTACGCTTACCGGCTGTGCCGCGCTGGAGCAGGTGGTTGCGGAATTCGATACCGTAAAGGTAGTATTGTAGGTTCCCGCCACGGCAGCAACCGGAATAACCATGGCTATCGGCGAAGCCGGTAACGTTGCGTTCACTACGTCGGTGAATCCCTGTGCTTCGGCCGTAGCATCATAATTTATGCTATACCTGTCCGGCGTGCCGGTGGTTGCAGTATAGGGAATGTCCGCAGAAGTGCTGCCAATGCAAACCGAGGGATTTGCGCCTAGCGTGATGGTTGGCAGAGGGCTGACGGTTACAGTAAAGGACTGTGGCGCGCTTGAACAACCTGCGCTGGCATTTAACACTGTGATTGTAGCGTTGTACGTTCCTGCAGTAGCGGCTCCGGGAATTGTAAGGACTATCGGACTCGCAGGCAAGTTTGTGAGTGCGACGTCAGTAAAACCATCTGCCTCTGCTGCCGCATCGTAATTTATACTGTATTGAGTCGGTGAACCCAGCGTTCCCGTGTACCCGAGATTGGCTGTTGCTGTACCCGGACACACCGTCGGGTCCGGCCCTAAGGTAATCGCAGGGTTCGGATTGATGGTGACCGTGATGGGCTGTGCTGTGGAACTGGAGCATCCGCTTGTGGTGTTGATTACGGTCAGCGTGGCATTATAAGTACCAGCGATCGCGGCAGCAGGGATCGTTAGGGTGATCGGTGTGGCTGGTAAGGCTGCGTTGGTTACATCCACGAAGCCTTGCGCTTCTGCCGAGCCATCAAAGTTAACACTGTACTGGTTAGGACTGCCCGTCGTGGCCGTATAAGGCAGGCTGCCCGTCAATGTTCCGATACATACTGAAGGATTGGCACCCAGCGATATCGTTGGATTGCCCAGGATGGTGAGGCTGACCGGAACTGCTGTGCTTGGACATCCTGTCGCACTGTTCCTTACCGTCAGCGTGGCATTGTAGGTTCCTGCTACTGCGCCTGCCGGAATGCTCAGCGCAAAAGGGCTGGCCGGAAATGGCGCATTGACGATGTCTGTAAATCCCTGCGCTTCTGCCGCTGCGTTATAATCAATGCTGTACTGGTTGGGGGAACCCGTAACAGCCGTGTAACTTACGTTCGTCGTGGTGATCCCCGCGCAAATGCTCGCTATGGCTATCCCTGAAATAGTCGGAAGGGGATTAACGATCAGGTTCACCGTGTTCGTCATCAGCACGGGTGTACAGAATCCGTTTGTTGCACGAACCGAGATGTTATCTCCGGAGGCAAATTGCGTAGCGGGAAATGTCATGTTAAAGGTTCCGCTACCAGTACCGACAAATGTTATCGCCGTAGGCAGTGGCGCAACGTTGCGCAATATTTCATAGGTAACACCGGACTCAGAGTTGTTTAAGGTAATGGTAATATTATCTCCTGCGCAGACACTGAGGGGAGTAGGTGTAGTTACTGTGTAAAGCGTTGGTGAAGGATCTGTAATTGTAAAAGTCACCGTCGTGAAACAGGTTGACAGATTATCATAGACCTGCAGATCATAAGTACCTCCACGCAATCCGGACACTCCCAAAAGTGTTGCAAGGTTCAATGGCGAAGCACCGTCCGTGGTACCAGTGGCAGTAGGCGTGCCGTTAGAACTTGTCCATGTATAATTATAGGAACCCAGGCCGACAGTTTGCGAACCGCCGGTTATTGTTGCTTGCACCTGGCCATTCTGCGCAGCGCACGAGCTGTTGTTTACTTCCGTATCCTTGGTAATACCGAGTGGCGCCGTCGAGAGGTCAGCGATAACTAGGGGGGGGTAAGTAGTGGGATCAGTAACGGAACCTATCGTATTTGTACCATCGCCCAGAAGCCAGTTATAAGTTCCCGCGGGTAAGGTTTGGGCTGCGTTGAAGGTATAGGTAGCTCCCTGTGCAATAGTGGGGGTCGGGAAAAGATTTATGGGTCCGAGTACGAGTAAGGAAACGGGCGCCCCGCCTTCGCTTGCGTTAATTGTAAATTGCAGGGCACCGTTGCTCGAGGACGTGCATGAGTTTATTACCTTGATAGTCGCAGACAAGGTGCCCGCGGAATAATTGAACGTTTGTCCGAAGCTTCTGCCTGACAGGATGAAAAATAACCCAATAGAAATACAGAGGACGCGCGCCATTTTAAAAAGTAGATTCCTATCCATTTATTTAATGGTGCTTTCGTTAAACTCGATCCTCTTTGAGCATCCCTTTGAGTCAAAGACCTTGATGTACTTCGGCGAATTGTTTTCACTCACGGTATAACTGCTCTTTTTGAAATCCCATGTAAGCGGATTGTTATTGCTGTCGAAAAAGAAATAGAAATAAGGCGCCACGCCACCCTTAGCCTGAACGTTGATCGTCATGTTATCGGTAATAACCTGGGCGCTATACGTGATTACTAAATTGCTACAATCCTGGCGGGCAGGGGAAGCAGGTTTAACACCTGGAAGCAAGGTGAGAAACAATAATAAAATCACGTTCATACAAGCTTACTTAGGTGTTGGTAAGTCATAAATACCTTCAAAAAATCATTGTAACCAGTCTAAAAAAAATAAAGGGTGTTAAAACCGGTCAGTTTAAAAAATACTTCATTTAAAAAATCCCGGTACATCATCCATGTACCTTTATATTTAGTAATGTCAGAATTTTGGCTTGAGAATCTCACTCATCACAACTGCTTTTTTTAACTCGTCCTGGTTTGTGAAGAGTTTGAGATACCCGGATGCCACATTGTTTACTGCTCCGGATTCAAACTCTTTAAACTTTCCAAAACTTATAACGGTATCTTCTATCCTCATCGTTTCTTCTAACGACGGCCTGTTAAAAGCCTCCTTTTTTGCATCCTCGTACTTCGTGAACATCCCACTTTCCTTGCGATGGTCATAGGTCACTTCTTCGAGGCCTCTCCCCTCTTCTCCTACCATGTCATCATAATCCACAACGGTCTCTTGTGATGGCGTCCTCTTGGACTCAATAATCTCCCGCATCAGGTCCTCGAAGGATACTGGTTTCGGTTGAACGCTCACAGGGGCTGGTGATTTGACCTGCCGCGGCGTACCGGTCCGCTTTTCCTCAGCGGGTGGTGCCACCTCCTTTTTTTCCTTCTTCAGCAAGCGGCTCAGGACATATACGCCAGCAACGACCGCATAGAACCAAAGCTTTGAATCGTCCATAAGTAACAAATTTAGAAAAAAAAAGTTGAATCACGCTAAAACGGCTTATAAAGGGCACGTAAGACAAACCTCAACCATAAGTTTGATAGATGTGTGCTAAGGCTTTTACCTGTTGGAAATTACATGGTGAGCATTGTGATCATCCGGGCAGAGACGCGACCATAAATAGCACAACAATACCATGTTTCTTCGTCAGGCTTCGTCGACATTTCCCTGATACCAATCACAGTATAATCCTGACCAAATATTGCTTAAAAACATGTAAAAACGTCGGTTTTGAGTATTTCAGTCCTCCTCAAAGTTTTATTTTGAATTGCCGGAACGTCTCCGTTATCTTTGCCCACCTTTGAAAAGCGGCTACCCGCAAATCCTGTTGATACATCAGATCAATTTTGTTCGTGACCTGGGATACCGGTGCGCTTGATTTCAATGGCCTTTTTACGAAACGCCCACCCAAAAAACCACTTAGAGAGCATGCAATTAGCGAAACTGGAGATCAAAGGTTTCAAGAGTTTTGCCGACAAAATCGTAATCAATTTTGATGAAGGGATAACGGGAATTGTTGGACCGAACGGATGTGGAAAGTCAAATGTCGTTGACTCGATACGTTGGGTACTGGGCGAGCAAAAGACAAGCGCCCTGCGTTCCGAAAAAATGGAGAACGTAATCTTCAACGGAACGAGTCAGCGCAGCGCTACGCAGATGGCGGAAGTTTCGCTAACGATCAACAACACGAAAAACATTCTACCCACTGAATACGCACAGATCACAATAACCCGCCGACTATACCGGTCAGGGGAAAGCGAATATCTCCTGAATGGAGTTGTTTGCCGGCTTAAAGATATCACCAACCTTTTTCTCGACACCGGCGTCGCATCAAACAGCTACGCTATAATTGAGCTGGGCATGGTCGACGACCTGCTCAATGACAAGGATAGCAGCAGGCGCATGCTTTTCGAAGAAGCCGCCGGAATCTCCAAATTTAAAAAGAGAAAGAAGGAGACCCTGCGGAAGCTAGAAGATACCGACGCTGATCTGGAGCGCGTCGAGGATCTGCTCTTTGAGATCGAGAAGAATATGAAGAGCCTTGAAAAGCAGGCGAAGCAAACTGAGAATTATTACAAGCTGAAGGAAGAATATAAAGACAAGAGTATCCATCTGGCGAAGGTGGTGGTAAACAAGCAGCACGGGAAGTCCGACGAGATCCATAAGCAGATCAATGAGGAGAACGACCGAAAGCTCGCACTGGCCGCAGAAATTGCTGAGAAGGAAGCGGCGATCGAACAGGCTAAGACTGAATTAATCCACAAGGAGAAGACACTCTCCTCCCGCCAGAAAGCTATCAACGAATTTGTCGCGAAGATCAGGCATTACGAGAGTGAAAAACAGATCAAGAATGAACGGTTAAAATATCTGAATGACCGTACATCCGGCCTGCGCGAGCAGATCGACCAGGACAGAAAAAGTAACGAACGCGCGCGTCTCAGCATTCAAAGTCTTGAGTCAGAAAAAGTTACAGCCGAGCAGGTCCTTGCAGACATCACGCGCAAGCTAGATCACTGTAAGGCTGATTATGAATCACAAAAGGGAGTCACCATAGAGCTTCAGACACAGTCAGATTCGATTCGCAGGGTGTTGCGTGAAAAGCAGGAGGAAAGTTTTCAGATCAACAAAGGCGTTGAGATCCGTGAGATACAAGTATCGTCGTTCAAGCAGGAATTGGAAAAGACGGCGTCTGATTCAACTCAGCAGAATGCCAGCCTTGTGGAATTTGAAAACAAATTGCAGGTACTCGAGGAGCAGCTTTCCAGCAGGAACGTGATCCAGGAGAAGCTGAAAAAAGAAGAAGAAGTTGTGCAGGGACGAATCAACGATATGGAAAAGACCATTGAGATGATTCGCGAAGAGATGAATGCAACGGGCCGCAAGCTCGATGCCAGGCAGAACGAATACAACCTTACCAAATCACTAGTAGAAAATCTCGAAGGATTTCCTGAGGCCATTAAGTTCCTAAAGACGAAAGTTGGAAAAAATGCTCCTCTCCTTTCCGATATCCTGACTACCTCTGAAGAATTTCGGGTAGCAATAGAAAACTACCTTGAACCATTCCTGAACTACTACATCGTAGAGCACGAGGCAGAGGCGTATGAAGCTATCAATATACTTAGCGACGCAGCGAAGGGAAAAGCACACTTCTTTATTCTAGATGCTTTTCAAAAGTTCGAACCCACCACGGGACGTATATACGACAACGCATTTCCTGTAACAGAGATCATAGAGTATGATCAGAAGTACAGGAAGCTAATGTCCTACATACTGGATAAAGTCTACCTCTTTGAAGGCGATATCAAGCACATTCAACCAGACGATGACAATACGTTTATTACAAAGAACGGCAAGCTTACCAAACGCAGATATAGCTTATCCGGTGGATCGGTAGGACTGTTCGAAGGTAAAAAAATCGGACGCGCGCGCAATCTCGAAAAGCTTGAAAAGGAAATTAAAGGGCACACAGCCAAGCTCAATGACATACGGTCCAGCCTCCTCGAGAAGCAGGCAGATCTTGGGAAGCTACGGAACAACAGACTTCGCCGGCAAATGGAGGAAGTTCAGGACGCGATACGGCAGGTAAATGAGGAGTACGTCTCCATATTGACCAAGCGCGAACAGTTCGCCACAATGCTCAACAGCGCCGACCTGCGCCGCGAAGACATCCTGGAAAAGATCGACACGCTTCTTCGCGAACTTGACGACCTGAAACCTAAAGCGCAACAGGCGCAGTACAACCTGGCGCAACAGGAAGAGAAGCTTTCAGCGATTTCTGAAAATCTGTCCGGCAATAGTGATCTGCTGAGCCAGAAATCAGCAGCCTACAATGAGCAAAACATTTTCTTCCACCAGCAGGAGAACCGCGTAAAAAGTATTGAGCAGGAAACGCGCTTCAAGCATGAGTCAATGGACCAAAGCCGCCACAGGATTGAACTGAATGTGGAAGAGCTTCGCAAGAATGAAGATGAGGTAAAGCATATTATAGAAGCAACGCAGTCAAATGACGACAACTTGCTGGATATGTACGCCGAAAAAGAAAGTATGGAGAAGGGGCTTGGGGAAGCCGAAAAAGAATATTACGAATCGCGCGGGATCATCGACCAGATCGAAAAGAAGCTGCGCGAAATACAGCATCAGCGTCACAACATAGATGCTATTCTTATGGAGTTGCAAAACCAGCTCAATGAAAGCAAAATTCAACTGAACTCCGTCAAGGAACGCCTTTCAGTCGAGTTTAACATTCAACTGGATTCCGTGATTGGTGAATCAACGCCTGAGGAATCAGAAGCACTGGCACAAGCTGACGAAGAGAAGCTCCGTGCAGACATTCAGAAAATGCGCGACCGGCTCGACAATATGGGACCGATCAATCCGATGGCCATGGAAGCATATAATGAAATAAAAGAGAGAAATGATTTTATACGCGCGCAAAAAGATGACTTGCTGAACGCAAAGGAATCACTTTTCAATACCATTAGCGAAATTGAGACGGTCGCCAGCAAAACGTTCATGGAAGCATTCAGCAAGATCAAAGATCATTTCATTATCGTGTTCCGTTCCCTGTTTACGGATGGAGATGAATGCGACCTTCGCCTGGTGGATGCAAATAATCCCCTTGAATCGGAAATTGATATCATTGCCAAGCCGAAAGGCAAACGACCCTTGACAATCAATCAGCTTTCAGGTGGGGAGAAGACACTCACTGCAACGGCCCTCCTGTTCTCAATGTATCTTTTGAAACCTGCTCCATTCTGTATATTCGATGAAGTAGACGCACCCCTTGACGATGCGAACATCGATAAATTCAATAACATCATACGCAACTTCAGCAAGGACTCACAGTTTGTCATAGTCACCCACAACAAGCGGACGATGGTCTCAACTGACGTAATCTATGGGATTACAATGGTCGAAAAAGGCATATCTCGTGTTGTGCCAGTCGATCTGCGCGAGCTTGCGTAAAGTAGAACGCAGGTTGCGGATGGTTGAAAGATAAGTATGATGTGTCTTGGAAGATCAAAATGAATGTTTTGAATAAACTCATGAGCCTGCAAAAGCAGGAACGCCAGCCTCAGGACTATGCACTTGTCAACTGATTCTTCCTATCATTTCGCTCAACATCTTTATCGGCAACACATCCTTTGGCAGCCCTGAAGCTTTCACTTCGCCCTGCTCGATTACCAGTACGCGACTGGCAAGTCTTGCCACCTCCAGCATATCATGGCTTACCAGAATAGTTGTCAATCCAAATTGTGTATGAATATTGGCAATGTAATCCTGCATTCTGAACCTAAGAGCTGTATCCAGCGCAGACGTTGGCTCGTCAAGCAATAAAATCTTTGGCTTTCGTACTATGGATCTTGCAAGGGCTGCACGCTGTTTTTGTCCACCGGAAAGCAGGTCGGGTTTCTTATCGCGATGGTTCGTGAGCTCCATGAAGTCAAGCATCTCATCGACGATGTCCCGGGAGTGATCCTTACCCAATGCATACGAAATATTCTCCGACACGGTCATGTTCGGGAAGAGAGCGTAATCCTGGAAGACGACACCAATGTCACGCTGTTGCGGTTTGAGATTGATGCGCTCTTCCTTGTGAAACCATGACTGCCCAGCCACTGTAATCTTGCCGTCGTCGGGCTGTAGCAACCCGGCGATCATTCGAATCAGGCTGGTCTTGCCGGCGCCTGAAGGTCCATGTACCGCTAACAGCTCGCCTTCATTTACAGTGAACGCCAGGCACAGGTTGAGATTTCCGGCACCATCGTCAAGCTTCTTACTGATACTGACTTCTATCATGTCCTGAAAACATTTCTTGTAACACGCTGGTTAATTATATAGACAGATAACAACACCACAAATGAAACGATAAGCAGGATCGCTGCATACATATTGGCATGCTGATAATTCATCGCCTGTACTTCGTCATACAGCGCGATGGAAACCACCCTGGTCTCTCCGGGAATGCTCCCTCCTATCATCAACACTACACCAAATTCACCAATGGTATGTGCAAAGGCAAGGATACTTCCAGTAATCAGGGCGGCATGCATATTGGGAAGCAAAACACGGTACAGGGTTTCAAATTTGCTTTTGCCCAACGTATAGGATGTTTCAGCAAGCGAGGTCGGGATCATCTTGAAGCCTGACTGAAAAGGCTGAACCATAAAGGGCAGGCTGTATAGTACCGAGGCGATTACCAGACCTGGAAATGTGAAGACAAGCCGGAGGTCGAAGTACCTCTCCAACAATCCGCCAAAGAACATTTGAGGACTGAACGCAAGCAACAGGTAAAAGCCCAGGACCGATGGAGGCAATATGAGCGGCAGGCTTACCAGTGCCTCAATAATAAATTTATAACGAGCGTTGGAGTAAGCTAGCCAGTACGACAACGGCAGGCTTATGATAAAGAGTATGACGGTTGAAAGTACGGCTAGCCGGAAGGTCAGTGTGAAAGGCTCCACGTCTATTGTCATTACTTTTCCTTTAGTTGAGGCTGCCGCACTTGCTCGGTCGGATTCATCTGAAAGAGGCTGAGAGCTACAAGCTGCAGGTCCGTTCCTACAAACTTGGGAATTCATCGTTAGATGCCTTACTAATCTAACAGCACCAATAAAGCGTACCTACGCACGGCTTGAAGCTTGCAGCCTGAAGCTCTTTGCTATTTCTTTTCGGTAAATCCAAAGTGCCGCAAAATACGCTTTGATTCGTCGGAAAGCATAAAATCCTTAAAGGTGATGGCAGCGCCGTTTCCTCTGGCATGCGCCAATAGAACAAAAGCCTGATTAAGAGGAGTATGTGCTTCGGCTGGAATAATATAATAGCTGCCGTTTTCCCTTTGCATAGCAGGGGAAATGGCGAGCGACAGTGCAATAATTCCGGCATCCGCTGCGCCAGTAGTTACGAACTGCGCCGCCTGGGAAATGTTTTCACCGTAAACCAAACGTTGCAAAACCTTTTGATACAGCCCGTAATACTGCAGCGCTTCTTCGGCACGTTTTCCATAAGGTGCATGCGCGGGATTGGCAATGGATATCTTTCTGACAGCAGGATCGACCAAGCTGTTCACTTGAGCTTTTTTGGGATCAATCGTTTTACTCCAGATCACAATGCGACCCACACCATACGAATGCAACTCACCAATTACCAACCCATTGGTCTTTAGCTTCCTCGGATATTCGGTGTCAGCCGAAAAAAATATATCGTAAGGCGCGCCATGCGAAATCTGTTCAAATAACTTGCCTGATGAACCGTAAGTGACCTCAATCTTCCCGCCTTTATGAGTCACGTGATATCGGCTCACGATAGAATCCAGCGCGAACTTTAA
>JANNPM010000033.1:0-9030 GCA_031400145.1 Chryseolinea sp.
CGAATCTTTACTCCCGTGGGATACCTCGACTTTAAGGGAGCCATTTCCATTGATGGAACCTGCGATCACTTTTTCACCTTTTGTTTTTTCGACAGGCTTCGATTCTCCTGTTAGCATCGACTCATTGAGATAGCTATTCCCATCTGCGATAATTCCATCAGCCGCTATTTTTTCACCGGGCTTGACCAGGATGACATCTCCCACTTTCAACGTGTCCGTTTTCACTTCTTTGACTTGATCACCTTGCACCAGATGGGCTTCAGAAGGCATAAGCTGCACAAGTAATTCCAGTTCGCGTGAAGCGCTCATGATTGACTTCATTTCAATCCAATGTCCTAGCAGCATGATCAGGATCAATGTCGCCAGTTCCCAAAAGAAGTCCATTCCCTGAAGTCCTAACACAATGGCTACACTATACGCATAGGCTACTGTAATAGCCACAGCAACCAGCGTCATCATGCCAAGGGATTTTGCTTTTAGTTCGTCTTTTAATCCTACCAGGAATGGCCATCCTCCATAGAAGTAGACAACAGAAGACAAACCCATCAACAGATACAATGATCCGGTAAAAGACCAGTCTATATTGAGCCAGTGCTGGATCATCGGTGATAAAGCCATGATCGGTAGCGTCAATGCAAACACGATATAGAAACGCTTTTTAAAGTCATCAATCATCCCGGCATGATGAGCATGACCGCCTTTACCATGATCACCAGGATGCTCCTGCTCCTGCATTGCATTTGGCTTATCTATCTTCATCGAATTATGGTCATGGTGTCCGTGCTCATGATGCGCAGAAGTCTCTGGCTGCTCCTTTTTCACAACAGGTACCAGTGCCATTCCACAGAGGGGACATTTCCCAGGTTCGTCCTTTATCACCTGCGGATGCATCGGGCAGGTGTACTTTTGATCATGAGTATGTTCCATAATTTTATATTAGATGAGCGCTTATAGTGATAGACTTGCCACTTTTACTATTTTTTCCTTATCATCTGTCCATGCAAAAATCAGTTCGTTACCAGACTTTGTCATTTGTGGAAATCCACTGGAGCGGGCTTCTGAAGAAGCCGATATTGTCACAGGTATTCCTTTACTTCCATCATGATTTATTTTTAGGGCTTTGATATCACCGCCTTCCATCCAACTCACCACAGAAGAGTTGTTATCCAACATGGTTACATCAACTCTACCAATGGCCTTTCCTTCATCTACGCGTATGGGTTTACTGAATGTGGCGCCACCATCGCTTGAGAAGATAACATTCACAGAAGCGTTTCCTTCAGGCGCAGAAAACCAGGCAACTGCCAGTTGGTTTCCGATGGAGGCTGATCGTGGTCCGTTTACAGGGCAACCGGAAATTTTCCAGTTGTCCTGAAAAACAGGTTGAGGCTTTTTCCAACTTCCATTGACAAAACGTACGATAGACATATCCCGGATTTCTTCATCGGAACGATCACGATAGATTACAACCGGGCCATTATCGGTAATCGCTGCGGTCGTCTGGCAGCAATCACATGTCTTGTTATCCAATTCCCATTCGTTGATTTTGTTTCCGGAATAGTCAATGATTGCTGCTCGCAAACTCATGGCTCCATGATGGCCGTCATGATCCATTCCTTCCATACCTTCCATGACGGTGTTCCTTCCATCTAACCAGGACACCAAAATTTTATCCTCGTAAGGAATAAGTGCTACAAATCCGTGTTCAGCTTGCTTACCATCATCATGGAGAATAAAGGGTGGTTCCCAATGGTTTCCATCATCTGCCGAGGAGAATACTTTTACATCATATTCATAAGTTCCATCTCCGCTTTTATCAAGCAGATGTGATATAAAATTTCCATTTCCGTCTGTGGCTATCATGGGATAGTCAGCCCAATTCACAAACCAGGTATTGCCGGAAGCGATGAGTCGAGGTTCCGACCAATGACCCTCTACGAGTCGGGAAAATTTAAACAGACTTTGTTCACCCTGTTTCTCCACCCATGACATATAGACCACTCCGTTCTTGTCAGCAAACAAGTGGGGTTCGCCACTTGGTGATTGAGCTGGGGATGTTTGGTAATTAATAGAAGTAATTACTTTATTCTCCACTTTCTCTTTCTTAGTGTTGGAACATGCTAAAGCCATCATGATGCTGATTGCTATGAGTACTTTTCTCATGGGGTGGAAGGTTTATTGGTTATAAGCGCTATATTCTCAGGCGTGTCCCAGTTTCGGTATCCTACTTCTGAAAAAATCAGTTTGCCTTCGGAGTTGAAAATAAGGGTTGCCGGTATCGCCTGTATATTGAGTTCCTCCATGTTCAGTAACTGTACATACCGAAACGGAAAACTTCTTTTGTTTTTAAATTTTCTAATTTGATCTACACCCTCACTGGAGGCAAAAAGAAAAATAACATTCTCATCCTTGATTATTTCCTGCGCCTTTGCAATGGTCGGCATTTCCTGGATGCAGGGCTTGCACCAAGTAGCCCAGAAATTGATGAATACAGTTTTGTCTTTAAATTCGGTCATGTCAATTTCTTTGCCGGTAAGATCGGAAAGTGTAATATCATCCAGTTTCAACGCGCCCGAGTTTTCCTCTGCATTACCTTTTGAATTATTAGAGCTGCATCTTATCAGCAATGTGAAAGCGACAAAAAGCAACAACAGCTTAAAATATCTTTTCATTCTCTCTCTTTTTACAAAATGATATTTACTTCAGGCTTACAAGCTTTATACAGCGCGAGCGTTCCAAAGATGGTTTGAAACTCCTGCGAGATAGCCACTTCTTTAAAGCCAGCGTGCGAAATGTATTTAGGAAGCAAACCTTTGACATTATCCGTAGTGGTCCTAAATCCATCAAGGAGTTGGACCGCGAAAAATGCACTACGCATCAAAACATTCTTGGCTTTTCCCCAATCTGCAATATGCAGTTCGCCTCCTGGTTTCAGTACCCTAAAAATTTCATACAGTGAATTCAACTTCTGCTCTTTGTCCAGATGATGAAAAACCAAGCTGGATATTACTCTGTCAAAAGTATTTGACGGATATGGCAGTACCCTTCCTTCATAACGTTGAATGAATATTTCCTTGCCTGATGCCTTCTGTTTTTCAACAGCTATTTTGAGGATTTTATCATCAACATCTACCGCATGGATGTGAGCACCTGGCACCTTTGTCTTTGCCATGAGAGATAACGTTAATGAACCACAACCAAAGTCAAGGACTTGATCTTTCTTGGCAATTCTTGCGCCTTCTAGTAAATCCGTCTTGAATTTTTGTTCTGGCATAGTCCACTGAATGATAGGGTCATAGAGCCTTGTAAGCCAATGATATTTTAATGCCGGGATGTAGTTAGTAGTTGACTCCATGTTAATCGTGCTGATCAGGGTTTAGGTATTGGGTAAAGGTTGTCTTCGATTCAAAGTATAGTACCTTGCCATCTCTTTTCGGATTTAAGCCGATGACCGCGGAAGCTTTATCAACTTTACGCTTTGTGACAGGATCAATGGCAAATCTCACATCCTGTTTACTTGAAAGTTCATGGATCGCCTTTGCATCGCAGCCATAATAGGTATTGGCTGATAGAAGGACAGCAAGAGTAGGGTAGTCACCTTGATAAATATCATCCACCATGCAGATTTTATTGTGGCTGATAGTATCACTTTGTGACGGAAGTGAAGCAAGGTACTGGTCTGAGTCCTTGCTATGTGTGCCACTCATCTGTGTCGTCATATAGACAATAACTACCAAGCCAGCACCCAGCAAGACAATTGCAAGAATGTTTATAAACCATTCCTCAGCCTTGCCCTTTTTCTTCCCGGGTTGTTTAACTGATTTCTTGCCTCCGTTCGCCTTCATCGATGTTTAACTATTATTGAATCGTTTCTTTTACTGAGCCGCACTTGAGCATGGCATCACCGAAGTATGGATTTTTAATTTGCTTTTCATTTGAAAGCCAATAAGCTCCCTCGTTATTATTGGCCATAGGGCAGTACTCCAGATAGATCGATCCCATTGACAGCTTTGAGGCTTTCACCAGAGATGTCATTTCATTGCTAAGTGTTGAGAATTCTTTCCGTTGGTCCTCAAGATCAGTTGTGGTTGCAATCTTAGATGCAGATTCCGTTACTTTTTTGGCGTTGCTCAAAGAAGTCAAAGACTTTTGCAATTCTGATGCGGCCTTCTTTGCTTCATCAGCTTTTGAAGCTACCAGTGCGTCCTTCAGGTGAACGTAGTGGGCATATGCTGCTCCGATTTTTTCATCTTTGAACATTACATGTCCTTGTGCCTGGTCTTTGCTGTCACCGTGTGCTGCGTGATCGTGTTGCGCATAAGCTCCGAAGCTCATCAGAGCGACAAGAGCAATCATTATTGTTTTTTTCATAACTATTTGTTTATCGGTTTAGATTATTTTATAGTTGAGCATCATGCCATCGTCTTCATGTTCAAGATTGTGACAGTGAAAAACGAAGACTCCAGTGTATTGAGGAAATGTCATGATGATTCGGACTTTTTCTCCCGGCATTAGCAGAATGGTATCCTTCCAGCCTTTTTCTGAGGCAATGATTTTATTTCTTCCCCCAATTCTTTCGAGTAACTGGAATTGAACTCCATGAATGTGCATGGGATGAATTTCATCACCTGCGCTGTTGTCGAATTCCCATATCTCCGTAGTTCCTGCTGATACGGTTTCATCAACTCGCTCCATTTCAAAGATCTTTCCATTAATAGAATGTCTTCCCATTCCGCCATGACCACCTTCGCCACCAATCATTTGTGCAATGTCAAGGGTTCGTGTCTTGACCGACTGAGCCGGGCTCAAGGGACTTATCACTGATAAGCTTGAAGGAAGTGTAAAATTGGATGAGGTTGTTCTATTGACTCTGAACTTCATCAGGTTAAAGCTTTGCCTGCCTTGCACATTAAACTCACTGAACTTGCTGTTGACGAGATAGATTTCGTTTCCGGTAGAAAGGTCGGAGAAGTCGACAAGTACATCGAGACGTTCACCCGGACCAAGCATAATATTGGAAACAGTTCAGGTGCTTGAAGTAATCCACCATCCGAGCCAATGATTACCATTTGTTTCCCTGCTGATAGTGCGAGGTTGTAGACGCGGGCAGTCGATCCGTTGAGAATGCGTAACCGGTACCAACCAGAAGCAACACTTAGATATGGTGCGTGAAGCCCATTGACAAGTATTTGTTCGCCAAGATACCCAGTCATGATCTCTTCATCATTTGGAGAATACTCGAGGTTAACTCCTTCAAAGTGTTTGTCCTGAATGATGATTGGAATTTCGAATTCGCCAGATGGCAGGTTTAATGAAGCTTCTTCCGGATCGTTTACAATGAACATTCCAGCAAGACCCATAAAGACTTGTTTGGCAGTTAATCCATGAGGGTGCGGATGATACCAGTATGTTCCAGCACGTTGAATGATTGGAAGGGAATAATTCAATGACCCACCAGGAGAAGCAACATCCCTTGGGTGACCATCCATGTTTTCGGGAAGAATGAGACCATGCCAATGAATATTCGTTTCTTCAGAAAGGTTGTTTTGCAGAGATACATTTACAGTGTCGCCCGAGTTGGCCTTAATAGTCGGACCTAACAATCCATTCGCGTACGAAAGGGTCGTGGTTGATCTGCCCTTCAATAGTTCGCTTACACTGAATTGCGCATTCAATGAGGCGCTTCCATTGTTGATCGGAGGTATTGTCAAAGGTCTATCAAATGAACCTTCGACAATCCAGTTTGGCTCTCCGATCATATCTTCTTCTGTATGACAGGCGTTTAGAATTACTGATGAACCAACCCACGCGGTTAAAGCGGAGAGGCTAGACCGTTTTATGAAATCTCTGCGTTTCATGTTAAGTGATTACTTAAGTTTTTCCTTTACAGATCCACAAGTCAGCATTTTGTCACCGAAGTATGGATTTTTGATTTGTGCCTGATCGCTTAGCCAGTAAGCGCCTTCGTTGTTGAATGCCATAGGGCAGAACTCATAGAAAGCTTCTTTTCCTCCGAGACCAAAAGCTTTTACACTTTTATAGAGATTATCAGAAAGATTACTGAAGGCTTTTCTCTGAGCCTCGATGTCGGAGCTTGATTGAATTTCCTTAAGGGAAGTTTGTAAAGGGGAGAGATAATTCATCCAGTCGTTGTGCGCGGCACCTGACAGTAGCTTCATGTCGACTTTGGCTAAAGCTGCATTCGTTCCTTTAGCTTCTTCTTTAACTTTGCTGGCATCAGACGAAACAAAAGCATCTTTCAATTCCACATACGAAGTAAATACAGTTGCAAGTTGATTCTGAAAAGACGCATCAACTTGAAATTGTGGTTCACTTGCCTCTTCAGATGCCGTTGATCCAGAAGCATGTTCGGTACTGTCATGTCCTTCATGCTCATCATGAGATTCCATTGCTGCATCATCTTTTTTATTTCCAGCGCAGTTTGTTAAGAAGGCAAACGCAGTTGCAGCAAACAGGAGTGAAAGGAAAATTGATTTGGTTTTCATCGCTATAATTGTTTTAGGTTATTGTTTTAAAAATTGTGTTATCGTTATAAGTCCAAGTGTTAGCAACACGGTAAAGTATATTATCCGTGATTTCCATTTTTGCCACTTGCCTGGCTCTTTAAAAACATCTTTACAGCACTCTTTCATCGATTAGTGATTATGTCCTGCCATCGGATCTGTTCCCTTCTTAAGTATTATTTCGGAATAGAGAAGATAAGCGCCTGAAATAGCAACTGTATCTCCTTCTTTAATGCCTTCTGTTATTTCTACGAGGTCAAAACTCTCTACGCCTGTCTTTACCATTTGAGGTCTGAAAGTATTATGCCCCGCTTGGACATAAACATGAGTTCCTTTTCCATCACGTATTACTGCATCTACGGGTATGGCAATAGCTTCTTTTGCAGAATGAGTTAGATAAACCTGCACTTGCTGACCTGGTTTAAATTTTGAATCAGGATTATTGATAGAAGCTCTCATCACTGCTATCTGTGTATTGGCGCGGTACTCCGGACTTAAGAAGTTTACTTTGGCTTCTATTGGTTTGGTATCAGTTCCACTGACAGTGACCATTATTTTATCTCCAGTTTTTACAAAGTCAGTTTCATTGGGATACAATTCAGCTTCGACCCAGAGTTTGCCAATATCCTCGATCTTATAGAGAAGCCCGCCTTCAGATACATAACCCCCTTCGGAAGCATTTATTTCTGTTACAATCCCAGAAGCCGGAGCCAGGAATGTTACTTGTGGTTGTAAGAAACTTCTGTTTGTTAGTTGATTGATCTGTTCTGACGTCAATCCATATAAGATCAATTTCTTTGCGGATGCATCTAAAAATGATTTATAGCGTTTTTCAGATTTTCCCAGCGCGTAAAATTGTTCTTTAGCAAGGAGGTATTCCCGCTGCAAAGTCAACAATGCTTCACTGTATAAAGTGTATAGCGGTTGGCCTTTTTTGATTGGTTGACCGGTTTCTTTTATGTAGAGCTTTTCCACGCGGCCTGCTACACGGCTACTGATCACTTCACTTTGATTTTCATCAATGGTAAGTTTTCCATTGATTATCACTGACTGTCCTACTGGTTTTTTGCTAACTCTTTCGGTGGTAATGTTTGCAAGTCGGATTTGGCTATCGCTTAACATCAAATCATTACTTGAGGCATCTGATTTATTAACTTTCACCAGATCCATTCCACATATCGGACAAGTGCCAGGTTTATCTGATACCACTTGAGGATGCATCGGGCAAGTATAATTTTTTGTTGCTTCATGCTGATGTTCTGCCTGAGCCTCCTTTGATTGTTCATTCGAACAAGAGATGAATACAACTACGGACAGAATGAATATGAATATTGTTCTCATGTTACTTAATCGTTTTAATGAAGCTTTCGCTATCAACCAGGTATTGCGCATTTACTGCAATTTCATCTGAGGATGAAAGTCCGATTTTGATTTCAATAAGTCCTTCTGATGAAATTCCCGTCATTACCTTCTTAGGTTTTAATACTCCGCGATCTTTAATAAATACAACTTTATCAGTTCCAAGATCCAGAACAGATTCTTTCGGTACCCAAAGAGATTCTGATGGCGATAATCGAATTTTGGCTGTAACAAGATGACCCATATGAAATCCTTCTTTGTTTTTGATGTATACCCGTAGTTTTAGAAAATCCTGGCCTTCATTAAAAAATGGCTGTACAAAATCTACGGAAGCTTGTTCTGTTGTGCCATCTCCAAAATCGAGTTCCAGTTTATCACCTTCACTGATTGAACCGGATTGTTTGGCGGCAAGATCAAGCTCAATACGTAAGGCGTCATCATTTACAACACTGAATAAGATTTGGCCAGCGGAAACATAATTTCCTTCTCTGACTATAGAACCAGATGTAGTATTATTCTGCGATGAAGTTGAAGCTGGTGTTTGGGAGTTTGAGGAGGCTCCCCCCATTTTATCCATTCCACCTCCTGTTGTACCGGAAGTTGATGGCATTGCAACAGATGTTGACGGAACTTGCTGGTCGATAATCAGGTATCCTGAGTAAGAACTGAATACACTAAACTTATTCGTTGCCTCCTTCTTTTCTTCAATATTTTTGATTTGCGAAGGCGTCATACCCAATAATTCGAGCTTGGTTTTGGAGGCCTCAATCATTGATTTGTTTTCTGCATCATTCTCCAAAAGAAATATTAGTTCACGTTGCGCGGTGATGAGTTCTGGGCTATATATCTCTGCGATCTTTTGTCCTTTAGTGACAGGTTGGTAGGCATATTTCAAAAATATCTTTTCAAGTCGGCCACCAACTCTGGAAGGAATAGTATAGATGTTGCGAGTATCATATGTAACAACGCCTAGCGCTTCAATGGAAACAGCGACTGATTTATATTGGCCCTTAATAGTCTTTATAGAAGCTACTACAGTTTCATTAGGAGACTTGAGTAATTTTGCAAGATCTTCTGTGATCTCGACCTCTTCGCCTGCACGTGCCTTACGCACCAAATCCATTCCGCACACGGGGCATGTTCCCGG
>JANNPM010000060.1:0-4885 GCA_031400145.1 Chryseolinea sp.
CTAAGAACAGCTTGTTCGCACTCCAGCTGCTCATCGAATGTCATCGTCGGTTGCACACCTGGAATGTGCGTCCATGACAAGATCTTTTCCTCGCTGAGGGATACCACTACCTCATAGCACTTATTCTCATTGTTATCGAAAAGGACAATGAATGCCTCTCTGACAATCGGTATCCCTTCTGTGAAACTTTTGACGCGCTCCTTCGTTGCTTCCCGAAGGGACACTGAGACAAAACGAATTTGGTCGGACAGTCCGGCTCTTGACTTGGTCAGTGCTACTGCCTTTTCTACTTCATGGGCCGTTAGCGGCTCCAGCGGATGGTGTACAGTAATTTTGCGGTCGATCGTAAGCTCGCTAGAAGTCATGGTAATGGGCTCGTTTTAAATTTTCTCCGGGTCTGCTCAGATCCCTTCCAAATAAAAATAGCACTTATTTTGTTTGATAGATTGAATTTTAAACCAAAATAATTAGAAATCGTTGTAAATGTGGATACACGGGGCCGGAACAGCATGCTGGCTGTGGGTTGTTTGCCTTTTTGTTGCACTGTCTTCATATTATGCATTCGGATAGTGGCGCGGCGAACGCATGGATTCTTTTTGTTAGTTATACAACACTACTTATTTATTCTATGAAAGCATATAATTCGTCGCCTATGAGTATCAAAATGCTGTTAAGAACGGTCACACCGCTGTTTGTCACGGCGCTCACCGTGGAGATGTCGTCGGCACAGAGTTTCAATTCTTCCAATATTTTTGCGCATAATGACTATGAAAAAGAAGTGCCGTTCTTTGCAGCGTATGACAGGCAAGTCGGCTATATCGAAGCTGATGTCCATTTAGTTAACGGTAAACTATTGGTAGCGCACGAAAAAACACAGCTGACAGACGATAAATCCTTAGAGAATCTGTATCTCCAGCCATTACAGGAAAAAATCTCTTTGAACAAAGGAAATGTCTATTCTGACGCAAAGAGATCTTTGGCATTAATGATAGACATCAAAACCGAAGGGCAATCAACGTTGAACGCAATTGTCGAGTTGTTGAATAAATATCCTTCATTAACCGGGTGCAAAACGCTTAACCTTACTATGAGTGGCGATATGCCCACGCCCCGGCAATGGTCGGATTATCCCTCTTTCGTAAAGTTCGATGGAAGGCCAGGTGTTACCTATACGGAAGAGCAATGGAAACGTATAACGTTGGTAAGCGCAAGTTTTGCAGCGTACTCGGCGTGGAATGGGAAGGGCATTATTCCGCAGCAGGAACACGGAAAACTAACAGACATAGTAAACGCTGCCCATGATAAGTTTAAGCCGGTAAGGTTCTGGGCAGCACCTGACTTTCCAAATGCCTGGATAAAACTAATGGAGCTCGGGATCGATGTCATCAATACTGATCACGTAGTGGATCTTGCAAATTTTCTTATCCAACTTCCGCTAAAATCGTATACCAGCAATGGTTCATACAGCATTTACACGCCTCTTTATGACCGTGAACGCTGGAGGAAAACCCCTAAGAATATAATTCTTATGATCGGCGATGGCACCGGGCTGGCGCAATGGTACAGTGGATATACTGCTAATCGTGGAGCGCTCAATATTTTTCAACTTACAGATGTCGGGTTATCCATTACCTCGTCCGCAGATAACTACATTACTGATTCAGCCGCGGGGGCGACTGCCATGGCTACTGGCAGCAAAACAAATAATCGCTTTGTCGGCGTGGATACTACGGGAAGAACATTGAATACAATTGCAGAAGCATTTAAGAAAAAAAAGTTCAAGGTTGCGATTATCTCCAATGGAGACGTTACCGATGCAACACCTGCGTCCTTTTATGCGCATAAAAAGGAAAGAAGCATGAGCGAGGAGATTGCCCTCGATTTTGTCACCAGCGACATAGACATTCTTGTCGGGGGAGGCGAAAAAGCATTTATGAAACGGAAAGATGGTCGCAACCTGATGACGGAGCTATCTGGCAAAACTTACGAGGTGAGCAATACCTTTCGTTCTATAGATGCCGTCAAAAGCAGCCGCTTTGTAATCATTGAAGATTCTGCCGTTGTATCCAAGCAAAAGGGTAGGGGCGATTTCCTGTCGCGATCCCTTGTAAAAAGTTTAGCCGTTCTTTCTGCTCAAACACAGCCATTCCTGATCATGGAAGAGGGAGCTCAAATTGATTGGGGTGGACATGGGAACAATATGGAGTATGTCGTTCGTGAGGTACTGGACTTCGACCAGGCCATCGGGGAGGCTATAAAGTTTGTTGACAATAATAACGAGACGCTACTGGTAATTACGGCTGACCACGAAACCGGAGGTTTAACATTGTTGGGCGGAAATGTTTCCAAAGGATTTGTCATGGGTAAGTTCAGCACTAACAACCATACCGGCATTGCTGTCCCCGTCTTCAGTTATGGTCCTGGTGCCGAGCATTTCAGAGGCGTTTATCAGAACACAGAGATTTACAAGAAATTAATGACGCTGATTTCCTTGCATTAAATTCGACTCCTGGATGTCGGAATTGTGCGCTAACAGAAGTCTGTGGTTGACACTTCATTTACCATTGGGAACTTCGTACCAAAATGATTAATGATTTAATAAATCTTCTCGCGAACGAGTGTAATACGCAGTCGGCAATTTGCGCTGTCATTGCTTGACGATCACTTCGGAGATTCCATTAAATATCCTGCAAATGAGCCTGCTCGTAATTGATTCAAAGACATCAGAAGAAAAAAAAGGGCGCCGGATGGACATTTTCAACGGCTTTTGCTCTCGTCTCCACCATCCTATCATCACCGAGAATAATCATATCATCGCTTCGGTGAATGTCGTATGCTATCAGGACCGGACCATGCGGCAATATTCCGGAGAGATTCTATTGATCAAACAAGGCTTCGGTGCAGGGCATATACGCTTTTCGGAGGGGGACAAAGCGTTATTTACCGAGGGCATCTACGATTTGCTTGAAAGCGCAGATAGCGAATATGCCAACGGCCGCAGTGAGCATACCCTCGTGGTCGAGAACTCTTCTTCAAATGGAAATGGTATATATCGCCTCGATCTAACTGAGGACTTTACGTAGAGCCGGATGGTTTGTACAATTCTCCGGTGTCTGTAAAACAGTTTTTCCTGCAATTGACCATTTGAGCCTGGAATGGCATATTTGCATGCCTGAATTATTAATTTTATCTTAATTTAGATAACATTGATTTAACAAGCGTTATCTTTGGGGACAAAAAATTCAAAGCGCATGAAAAAAACGATCAAAGCAGAGATCAAAACTACTGTTGGAACTGCCCTAGACGAAGTAGTACAACAACTGAAGATTTCTAAGCCTTCACGCAGAACGAGAAAAGCCATCTCCAGAGTTGCCAAGGCTTTGAGATCCGATCTTAAGGTTGAAATGAAAAAGCAGATTAAGAAAGCCACAGCTCCTTCCAGGACGCGTATCGCCAAGGCTCCGGTGAAGACCGAATAGCCGAGGTTTTTTGATTCACAGGTTCTATCTATTGCGTCCGTTGTTACTTACAATAGGAAAAATGCCTCTACGCAGGCATTTTTCTGCTCATTACCGCTCAATTACCACCGCTTCGTTATCCCGAATCACTGCCTTCTTCCCGATTTCATTTTTTATACTTACGCCATTCCAGCCATTGTTTCCGACGATGATGGCATGTCGCACCTTCTTTTTTAGCCAGATGCATTCTGCTCTTCTTTTGCTTCCGCTATATGTCCACTGTTTCACCTCATCGGTTTGTGTTCCGTCAAAAGTGCAATTTTGTACCTGTAGTTTACCATCTTCAGCGATGATCGACCAGCTGGGATTATCCGGGTCTGTCGACACGTGGTTGCTGGAGAAATAGCAATTCAAAAAGGAAACATTTGAGTTACCAAAAATCTGAATATTCTGATCAACAGGTCCCCAAAATCCACACGTAGAGAAACGAATGCTTCCTTCGCATCCTTTCTCTACAATGATTTGCGTGCTGCGTCCTTTGCGGTGTGAGTTGAATTGTCCGTTGGTAATCAGCAAACCCTGCGATTGTATGGCCTCCACCACCATGCAGGTTTCGGTTGCATCTGCAGCAATGCCCAGAAACTGCCCATTGCACATTCCGTTTTCTGTCCGGATAAATTTATAACCAATCTTTGCCGGGAACACGAATGTATTGGTCACATATTCCCAATCGGAACGACCAAAAATAAATGCCTCCAGATTTTTTTGCATATAGTCAAATACTTTATCCCAGTTTCCTTTTGTGGAAGGATGAAACCAGAAGTGGCTGTGGAATTGCACGTTTTCAATTCGCCCGATGTCACCCACCCAGTCAACAAAAATACCTCTGCGCAAGACGCAGCCATGCACATCACGGATGATATGACGGCCATTTTCTTCTGGTCCTGTGCGAATGCCATTGTAACTATTGATGAGTGTAATGTTCTCAATGGTTACGTTAAAATCTTCCGGTCGTTTTTCAGCAAGACTATGTACGACAGGCGGATTACGCTGATAGAATGTCCAGGGATAGGGACGGATGTCATTTACATCTTGTTCCGGGTAATGAACGGCAAATCCTTTGGCAACGCTGGCGTTCCACATCTCGAACAACGGTTCGGCTTCTTCATTGTCGCGCCCACCGGTGGCCAATACAACGCTTCCGATAAGTTGGTATGGAGATAACGGACCCTCGTTAACGCCGACGATACTCACGCCCGATTTCACTTTTATACTTCCTCTGACTAACCACTGGCCTGCCGGTATGAGCACTTTTCCACCTTTTACCGATGCAGCGTCAATTGCACGTTGAATGGCCAATGTGTTATCTGTAATCTGATCAGCCACTGCTCCGTAACTGGTGATATCATATAAATCGGGTTGCGGTT
>JANNPM010000102.1:0-9166 GCA_031400145.1 Chryseolinea sp.
GTCTCAGACTATCATCCTCAAATATTAACGGTATCTCCTGTCCGATTAAGCGCCGAAAAAATCTTTTTGAATATCAGAAGCCTTGTTTTCAATCGCTTCTTTTGCATCAGAAACCTTGTCACTGATGGAGGTGGCCACCGATGTAGCCGTACCCATCACGGCATCCTTCACTTCAACAGCCTTATCGGATGCTGCATGGGTAAAGTTCCTTGCTCTCTTACTGAAGGATTTACTGATAGCCTTTGCCCTCTTCACCACAGTCTTCCGCATCGCTTTGGCACGTGCTCCAACTTTCTTCACAACCGACTTTGCTCTTTTCACAGGCTTCCGGGAAGCAGACTTCTTAGCAGTTTTCTTTACAAATTTCTTCGCCGCCTTGATAGCCTTTTTATCGCTCTTCTTTGCGACCTTTGTGACTTTCTTAGCTACTTTTTTTGCAGCTTTCTTCGATACCTTTTTAGCTTTTTTTGCCATAGCTATAAAATGTTTAATAGCCAAAAGTTAAAGAATAATCTTGCAGTATGCACTATGACCGTTCAATTTTTTATAGCGACGAGTCATGATACAATACCTTTTCGTACATTCTATGTATGCCCGACTTCGACAGCTCGAAACGCTTTGTTCTTCCGACGCGTGCATTTGTACAGTTACCTCCACGGCCCGTGGGGAATTATCTCGCGTTCATAAGGCGAAAGATTTCCAAAGCCGCGAATCCAGCGTGTTTATGCAATTGGTGGCTCGGCATGATTTTTACCTTTATAACGAAAGGAATATTCCAGCGAACTATGTTCTTTAAAGGTAAGGTGTTCATAATTGCCCTAGTCTCCACCGTTACGGTGACTGTGGGGATGGCTCAAAATACGAAGGCAATTATTGACAAGAATATTGAATTAATAGTCGGGACGTGGAAGGTTCAAAGGATTTTGTCGGGGAATACGGAGGTGGCAAAAAATCCAACTTCTGGCCAGTGGATTGAGTTCAGGGGAGATGGAAGATATCGCACACACGCAACGGCGATGGATAGCGGATCTTATCGGCTCAACGAAAATTCTTCCACCCTTTATTTGGAAAGCGTGGTTCTAGCGAAAGAAGAAGGTAAGAATGTCTCGGAGTTTAACATTTCGTTTGCAGGCGATCTTCTGACGATGCAACGGACGCAGCAGAAAAAGGCTCGTAAGAACTCGCAGAGCACTGACTCGATGAAATATGTATATGTGCGAATTGCGGACGGGTCAAGCCATTTGAGCAATTAGCAAAAGAAATTAAAGATTTAGGACCGTCCTGGTTCTATTAATGGGGGTGTTTTACTGAGGTCCGGCGTAATTACCAGTTACGCTGGACCGATGTAAATCAGGTTAAAGAAACTAAAGAATCTTGGGACCGTCCTGGTTCCAATTAATGGGGGTGTTTTACAAAGGTCCAGTATCGGTTTATAAAATTGAAACTGGACCAATGTATTTTAGTCTCTAAGCGTACAGCGCTTCTTTTTGTTGAGAAACCTTCTCGCTATGAATGTATTCGTCATACGTCATAAGCTTATCTATAAATCCGTTCGGAGTTATCTCTATAATACGGTTTGCCACTGTTTGAGTGAACTCATGATCGTGAGAGGTGAAAAGAACGGTACCCGGGAAGTCCTTTAACGCATTGTTAAACGCGGTAATGGATTCAAGGTCCAGATGGTTCGTGGGTTCGTCGAGGATCAACAAATTGGCTCCTGCGAGCATCATTCGAGATACCATGCATCGAACCTTCTCTCCTCCTGACAATACACTACATCTCTTAAAGACCTCTTCTCCCGAAAACAGCATTTTGCCCAGAAACCCACGAACGTAGATCTCGTCTTTGTTTTCGTCGTCGGCAAACTGACGCAACCAATCAATCAGATTGTCGTCTGACTGAAAGAATCCTTCATTGTTGACCGGCAAGTACGCTGTGGTGATAGTTTGTCCAAATCTGAACTCACCGGTGGATGGCCTGGTCTGGTTCATTAAGATCTGGAAGAGTGAAGTGATCGCGAGACTATCCTTGCTGAGGAAGGCAATCTTGTCGCCTTTATTTACATAGAAGCTAACACCCTCGAACAACTTTTCGCCATGCGCTGTATAGCTAAGGTTCTCAACATTCAGGATCTGATCCCCTGCAGTCCTCCTTTGCTGAAAAATGATCGCAGGATATTTTCGCGTAGATGGTTGAATATCGTCGACATTGATCTTCTCCAGCAATTTCCTCCTGCTCGTTGCCTGTTTGGATTTAGACGCGTTAGCGCTAAATCGCGCGATGAATTCCTGCAATTCTTTACGCTTGTCTTCAGCCTTCTTATTGGCCGATGAGCGTTGCGCTAGGGCCAGCTGACTCGATTGGTACCAGAAACTGTAATTTCCACTAAACAATCTGATTACCTTAAAATCGATATCGACAACATGCGTACAAACGGTATCGAGGAAGTGACGATCATGGGATACAACGATGACCGTATTCTTAAACTCGAGGAGAAAATCCTCCAGCCAGGAAATTGTATGGATGTCGAGGTCGTTGGTTGGCTCGTCAAGAATAAGGATATCGGGATTTCCAAATATTGCCTGTGCAAGTAATACCCCTAACTTTCTGATTTCCATTTAATGCTTTCACCAGCTTGTAATGATCTTCTTCCGGGATACCCAGACCACTGAGGAGTGCGGCAGCATCGGACTGCGCGTTCCACCCGTCCATCTCGGCGAATTCAGCTTCCAGCTCCGAGGCCCGGATGCCATCCTGCTCAGAAAAGTCGGGGCGTTCATAAATGGCATCCTTTTCCTTCATGATGCTCCAAAGCTTCGTATGTCCCTTCATCACAGTGTCAAGTACCGGAACTTCATCAAATTCATAGTGATTTTGCCGCAACACTGCCATGCGCTTACCCGGGTCAATAACCACTTTGCCTCTGGTGGGATCCACGTCTCCTGAAAGAATTTTCAGGAATGTGGATTTTCCCGCACCGTTCGCACCGATGACGCCATAACAATTTCCGGGTGTGAATTTAATATTTACTTCGTCGAACAGAACCCGCTTTCCGAATTGCAGCGACAGATTATTAGCAGAGATCATGTATTTTGTAAAATAGGTTGCAAAGATAACAAAAAAGTACGTCGGACGTCAAGTTGGGTTAGCCTGGAAAGGGACAATAAAGTTTTCACATCCGTCAAATTATGACTGCCACTTTAATATTTTGCTGATGCTAAAACTTTCTTAACAATCATGCGAATTCTATTCACGATATTAATCATCTCTCTTGGAAGCGGCGTCGTTTGGGGTCAGCCGCATGCGTTGGTGTTTCAGTCGGACTTCGGCCAAAAGGATGGCGCAGTCGGCGCTATGAAAGGTGTTGCGTTTTCTGTCTCTTCCCGTTTACCCATGTTCGACATTACGCACGAGATCCCTGCCTATGATATTTGGGAGGCTGCTTATCGTTTACATCAGGCGGCGAACTATTGGCCTGCCGGAACTGTATTTGTTTCGATAGTCGACCCGGGGGTGGGCTCTGATCGCAGATCAGCCGTGCTGAAGACGAAATCCGGGCACTACTTCGTTTCTCCGGATAATGGTACCTTAACCTTAGTTGCAGAACATTTAGGAATTGATCAGATAAGGGAGATCGATGAATCGAAAAACAGACTGCAGAATTCGGCGCAATCCTATACTTTTCATGGCAGGGATGTTTACGCGTTTACGGGTGCAAGGCTTGCGGCTGGTGTGATTTCTTTTGAGCATGTCGGTCCTGTCGTAAAGGGTGATATAACGCGAATACCTTATCAGAAACCTTCGTTCGAGAATGGACAAGTCAGTGGTAACATTCCGGTGCTCGACGTTCAGTACGGCAACGTGTGGACTAACATCGATTCCAAAACCTTTCGACAATTGAAGGTTGGGCAGGGCGAGAAGCTCGAGGTCACAATTTTCCACAAGCAGAAATTAGTCTATCAGGGAGAAATGCCTTTTGTGAACACATTTTCCGAAGTGCCTGAGGGGAAAGTGCTGGGGTATATGAACAGCCTTCTGAATTTTTCAATAGGAATCAACATGGACAACTTCGCGGAAAAATTCAACGTTCATAGCGGCCCCGAATGGACCGTCGTCGTAAGAAAAGTTTGAACTGCGCCAATTTCAAGGTCGTTGGAGTTACGATTTTTAGAAATACAAAATCTTTGATCGACTACATGATTAATTTTTACTTGTCGCCATCTCATCTTCAGCCATATCCAGCACTTCAAAGAACATCTCCATCGACAAAAGAAAAGTATTGAGGTAGATTGGGTGATCTCCCTGTTGGCTGGAAATAACTTCTACAACCATGTTGCGCAAATTCCTGCTAAATTGTTTTGGAGGATGGCATTCGAGAAAGTGCGCAAAAGCCTCCTGCAATTCAGGACTGAGAATTAGACCCGATTTCCTTTTTATTGATCCTGAGCGCTTTGGCATAATGTCAATGTCTATGTGCTTACAACGTCGATCTGAATAAACCTCGCCCGTAACGCGATTGGACCAAATGCTGCGGCTTACACCGCGCGTTGGTTACATTGTGGCAGCCAAGATAAATAACCAGGAAGGGATTGTCAACATTTGTGTTGACAAAACTTGTCTGATATTCCTGGAACTTGCTAAACAAAGCTTGTATGTGGAAAAAGAAGATCTGGCCAGGAAAGTAGGAAGGCGAATTGTGCAGCTCCGTGAGAAGAAGGGGTGGAGTCAGGCAGATTTTGCACGGGCCTGCATGAAGGACCGGCAAACAATCGAGCGTCTTGAAAACGGAAGAACTAATCCAACATTATATACTTTATACGAAATTGCTACGGTACTGGAAGAACCTGTTTCAGAACTGCTGAAGGTATGATGTGTGTGGTGGGCCTACGCATCGCGAATCTTATCAACATACAGCCTGCGCTGAATTTGCGGATCGACGATTCTTATGTAACATCGGCCCATGGAGGTTAAAGTACAATTCTTAGGGGGAACAGGGTCAGTTACGGGCTCCAGGTATCTTTTGCGAATCGGGGAATTCCAGGTGTTGCTGGACTGCGGACTTTTTCAGGGGCTCAAAGAATTGCGGAAGAGGAACTGGGATGAATTTCCTGTAGATCCCGCTTCCATTGATGCGGTTATCATCAGCCATGCACACATTGACCACACAGGATATCTTCCTAAGATTGTAAAGGAAGGTTTTAAGGGTCCGATATATTGCACTGAGGCCACCGCTGACCTGATGGAAATCTTGCTGCTTGATTCGGCACATCTTCAGGAGGAGGAGGCGGAGTATGCGGGAAGGAAAGGCTACTCGAAGCACGAAAATCCCGCGCCGCTATATACCACTGAGGATGTCAAAGCACTCTTTCCTCTTATATCCACGACGGGATTTGGCAAACGGATCAGAATCAATGGTAAGGTGGACATTCTTTTTTCTGATGCCGGGCATCTTTTAGGTGCGGCCATCACGGAGGTGTTCATCCAAGGCGACACCACTGAAAAAAAAATTGTGTTTTCAGGTGACCTGGGAAGAAGCAGTGATATCCTGTTGAATCCGCCGACGGCCATTTCCCAGGCGGACATTTTATTTATTGAATCTACTTACGGGAATAAGGATAACCCCGCCTATGATCCTGCCGCGGATCTAGGCAGCGTAGTAAATGAAACATCTGCCGCACAAGGTGTCTTGTTGATTCCCGCGTTTGCTGTCGGACGTACACAGGTGTTGCTGTACTACTTGCATAAGTTGATGAAGGATGATAAAATTCCTGACATTCCAGTATATATAGACAGCCCGATGGCGATATCCGTCACTTACTTGTATTATAAGTACCCTCAGTATCATAAAATCATTTTCGACAAGGATGTGTTCGCGAAGGAAATGGAGACGAACATGTTGGTATTTGTAAAGACGGCAAAGCATTCGAAGACATTGAATGATCTAAAGCGCAACGCGATTATTATTTCCTCCAGCGGGATGATGACGGGTGGCAGGATAGTACACCATATGTTCCACCGCTTGAAAAATTCACAGGATACGATATTGGTACCTGGATTTCAGGCAGAAGGAACCAGAGGCCGTGATCTTGTGGATGGAAAGCCTTATCTGAAAATGTTTGGTGAGGATGTTCCGGTCAAGTGCAAAGTAGCCAATATGAAATCGTTGTCAGGTCACGCCGATCGCGAAGAGTTGTTCACGTGGATGAAGAACTTCAAGTCGGCGCCTGAAATTGTATTCACTATACATGGTGAAGGCAATGATCTGGCTGCCTACGCGCAGGCTATACGCGACAGAATGAAATGGAATGTTATTTTGCCAAAGTATCTGGAAACGGTAGTGCTGTTCGAGAATATATGAGATTGTTCGTACATGTTTAACGAACTTAGCTATTATATATGAAAGTTTACATCTTCAGCGCTCATCCCTATGAAATACCGTTTCTTCAAAAGGCGTCCGGCGAGAAGCATGAATTGTTCTTTACGGATAAGAAGTTATCTGTAACCACTGCAGAACTTGCACATGGTAATGATGCAGTCGCGATCTTCACTGCCGACGACGCTTCCTCACCTGTACTGGAAATGCTCCACGCCCAGGGCATCCGTTGCGTATCCCTGCGATCTGCCGGATTCGATCACGTTGATCTTTCTGTGGCTAAAAAGCTCGGCGTAAGAGTAGGCAACGTTCCCGCATATTCACCTTACTCCATCGCTGAACATGCAGCAGCGTTGTTATTGGCACTCAACCGACGACTTATCCAGGGCAGGCGGTTAATTGATTCCCGTGACTTCCGGCTGGATGACTTAGTGGGATTCGATATACACGGCAAGACAGTAGGGATCATAGGAACGGGAACCATTGGAAGGGCGTTCATAAACATCATGCTCGGCTTCGGTGCAAACGTAATTGCCTTTGACCCCATTCACAACGAAACGGTAATTGCGATGGGTGTGTCCTATGTTTCCCAAGACGAGCTTTTCAGGTTGAGTGATATCATCTCAATTCATTGCCCGTTGAACGAAAAGACGCGGCAACTCATCTCCCGTCCTCAACTGGAAAAAATGAAGAAGGGTGCAATCATCATTAACACGTCGCGGGGTGGCGTGGTAAATACAACTGACCTTCTCGATGCGCTTGAAAGTTCGCGGTTAGGCGGCGCGTGCCTTGACGTGTATGAAAAAGAAAAGAGCTTGTTCTTTGAAGATCACCGAAGCAATCCGGTAATTGATCCACTGTTTGACCGGCTGGTGGCGAATAAGAACGTAATCTTAACCGGGCATCAGGCGTTTCTTACGATCGAAGCCCTGACCGGGATTGCAGAAACAACAATTAAAAACCTTGACCATTGGGCGAAAGGAGAGCGCTCTGCCAATGAGTTGTAGTGAATGCGTTATGGGCGGCGGAAATTCCCCATGACAGATTGGATACGCCACAGCAGATTTAAGCATTATTAGTTCGTCAAATAGGATAGCTCAGGTTCCTCCCGTTCTCACGCCCGGCCCGCTATGGTTTCTAATCCATAATTCATAATTGCATTCTCTAGTGGCATAAATATTGATTTCCTCCTGGGATGCCTAAAGGAAGACCTTCACCCAAAGAACTTTTTAGTTTATTAAAAGAATCCTTCAAGATCTTCTGGGCGCGCGAGCCGTTTAATAGCAGCATTATTGTAGCCTACTACACAATCTTTTCGTTGCCTGGATTGCTTGTGATTATAATAAATGTTGCCGGATACTTTTATGGAACGGATGCAGTTACCAAGCAAATTCTGAATCAGGTGGGTGGAATGATTGGAAGTGATACCGCACGTGATCTTGAAGACATTGTAGGTAAAGCGAGTGAATCGAAGGGTACCGTCCTCTCAACCATCCTTAGTGTAGCGACATTGCTCTTCGGCGCAACCGGTGTGTTTTACCAAATTCAGCAAATCCTCAATAAAATTTGGGAAGTCGAACCCAAGCCTAAGCAAAAGATATGGAGACTGGTACGCGACCGATTATTTTCGTTTGGACTGATACTGGTTGTAGGCTTTTTACTGCTCGTGTCGCTAGTCCTGTCTGCGGGCTTGAGCGCATTTACGTCGTGGTTTGAGCATTACATTTCCGACTCACTTACGTTCCTGTTTCACGGACTTGATCTCCTATTGTCTCTTGGAGTAATTGCCCTACTACTGGCCGCCATGTATAAATTCTTGCCCGACGCAAAGATCCGTTGGAAGGATGTCTGGCTTGGCGCCATCATCGCCTCCCTTTTATTTATCATCGCAAAATTCGGACTTGGACTTTACTTCGGAAAGGCCGAGCCTGGGTCGGCATATGGCGCAGCCGGAAGTATTGTGCTGATCATGCTGTGGGTTTCGTATACAGGATTGATATTGTTTTTCGGGGCGGAGTTTACGCGCATTTATGCGGACCGTAACGGACACAAGGTTAAGCCCGCGGAGATTGCCGTGAAGTCAACCGAGGTCGACCCGGCAAGGGAAAGGACTAACAAGAAATCATCCTAACTGCGCATTCCGCAATTTAAGGGCAGTGTAGAGATATTTTCCGCTTTTACCCCATTTTGATTCGGCGGGTTTTATTTATCGAGTAAACTTTCAACATAAAATAGTGGCAGGGAGGCATCTCTGCGTGGTACATTTTTTGGACAGATAATAACAAAGAAACAACTAAACTTACAACTATGAAAAATGTAATGTTCATGATGCTATTTGTTGCCTGGGTGAGCGTAGCATTTGCGCAAGAACCAAGTCTGATGCTGAGCGGTAAGCCAGGGTGGCATAAGATCGGAGAGGTTAAGGCTGATTTTACAATTGAGGACCAAGCTATTGCAGTTCTTGGCAACGATCGGTTTAGCGCAATTTTATTGAAAGTGACTGATGCGCCCATTAACATCCTAAGTCTTGAGGTTTCTTACGAGAATGGCCAGAGTGAAACCTTCGACGTCAAGAATGAACTTAAGGCTGGTGCTGAAACGCGTAAGATAGACTTCAAAGGTGGATCGCAGCAGATAAAGCAAGTTAAGTTTAAGTATAAGACCCTTCCCAACCAAAAGGATGAAAAGGCGCACGTTGAGCTTTATGGCCTCAAGAAATAAAGTCCGGATAAGCTCTTACTAAGTGCCATTGAGCGGGTCCATCACGAAATTCTACATGGGCCTGAAGGGCCA
>JANNPM010000103.1:0-4054 GCA_031400145.1 Chryseolinea sp.
CGGCGAACTGGTCAAGCATTTCCACAATACTTCTTTCGAACTTGTGATGGGTAACCATGATATCATGAGTGAACAGCAATATCGTCGCAAAGGCATTATAATACATGACACATTGCGCATTAATCCGTTTATTTTTACACACCATCCTATAGAAAAGGTCGAGGAGAACTGCTACAATGTTTCAGGCCATCTTCACCCCGGTGTGAGCATGCGGGGTAAAGCGAGACAGTCCATTACGCTACCTTGCTTTTACTTCGGACGCTTTGCTGGTCTGCTACCAGCCTTTGGTCAATTCACGGGCCTTGCCCGTATCCATCCCCGAAAAGAAGATCAAGTTTTTGTCATCGCAGAAAATAGAATCATACTTGTTCAGCCCAATGATTAAATCATCAGCCTTCTTAGCAGTTTTTCTATATTGCTCATACTCCTATACGACTTTGGCCCAGGATACAATCAGATCACCATCGGCCATCGGCACAATAGACTTCATTCCCGATACCACACGAATATCGCTGCTTTTCGGTGGAGATGTGATGGGGCATGATTCGCAGATCACGGCAGCATACAATGCCTCCCGGAATATTTACGATTATGATCCGTGCTTCAAATTTATAAAACCACTGATCGCCGCGGCTGATGTAGCCATGGCAAACCTTGAAGTCACCCTCGCGGGTCCACCCTTTAAAGGCTATCCGCAATTCAGCTCGCCTGACGTTCTCGCCCTTACCTTGAAAGACTCCGGGTTTGACGTGCTGGTGACAGCCAACAACCATTGCGTTGATCGCGGCAAAAATGGATTGGAAAGAACAATTGCCCGACTTGACAGTTTTGGAATACCTCATACTGGTACGTTCATAGATTCGCTTACGCGGACCAAGCTTACTCCTTTGATGATTCATAAGAACGGCTTCAATCTGGCAGTGCTGAATTACTCATATGGCACCAACGGTCTGCCTATTCCTAAAAATAGTGTAGTTAACCTGTTGGACACCGCCATTATGAAGAGAGATATTTTGCTGGCCAAGTCGTTGGCACCAGACGCGATAATTGTCTTCACCCATTGGGGAACAGAATACCAATCGCTTCCTTCCAAACAACAGAAAGATCTCACCGAATTTTGCTTTGCATTGGGTGTGCAGCTTGTAATCGGGGCTCATCCACACGTGATCCAGCCCATGGAGTGGCGGAAAGAGAGTAATCAGTTCGTCGCATATTCTCTTGGAAATTTTGTATCAGGGCAGCGCAAGAGGTATACGGATGGCGGCGCCATGGCTTACATCGAACTGCAAAAGATCCGGTTCAAACCGGATAGCGCGATAACAAAGGTAGAGCATGCAGCATATTTCCTTCAATACGTTTACAAAACTGTCGATGCTGCGAAAGACTATTTTATTGTTCCCGTCCTGCCAGCCCTGCCCGCTGGTGCATCTGCTATAAAAGATGCGGCATCCGCGGCGTCCTTTAAGACATTCGTGGATGATTCCAGACGCTTATATAAGAAGTACAATAAGAACGTTAATGAAATGACCGCACTTCCGGTTGCGTATGACCGTGGCGTTGTGGTAGAATAGTTAATACGCTACTGTTCCCAATGATTGAGATTACCTTTTTCTTTTTCGGACAGGACCGCCACCACCGGAATTGATTATCACGCCAATGGAGAACTCCAGGCCTGTCAAGTCTATCTTTGCATCGGGGAAATCTGCGTCCAACGTTTCGATGGTGTCATTTCCACCAATGTAAGTACCATTCAGGGGAAACTCCGAATCGCCAACGAGATAGTTTGTTTCAACAGAAATCCCAACTTGCTGGGTAACATAAACTGTTAGTTCAGCGCCACCATGGTATCCCCATCCCGGCTTATTCTTAAAATTTAAGTCGCTGTTGACCACCTGCCATCCGGCATAGCTCTTCAGTGCCCGGTCTAAGTTTCCATAATTTATGCGTTGACGGAATCCATAAAATCCAAACAAGCCGCCTTTAATATCAAACTCCACTCGACTCCCCTTGAACTGAAGTACAAGCTCGGCGGGAACAAGGATGGTGAAATTCGGGCCGACGAGCGGATCCTTTGTTTCAAAAGGCAGATCCTTGACATTTAATCCCGACATGCGATAAAGTGACGCACCAGTTTGAAGCGCGAGAAATCTATTTATGTCAAAACCGATACCCCGGATTGAAAATGGACTAATAGGTGTTGAAAAGTAGCCGTTTTTTGGAATAAAGTATGAAAATGACAATCCAAACTCCTGCGCATATCCGGAGGTACCCATAGAGAGGATGATGAACAGAATTCTTAAATTCATTAACGGACAAAAAAAGCAATTAATCTTCAATAACGACTTTCCAAGGAGCATTTATTGAACCATGAACTAAAAATATTACCGCCAGACCGTATTTTTAAGGGTCATTATCTGCGATTAAATGCAGACTTTAACAATTTCCAGCACCTTACCACCATTCTTCAAGGTTATGAACAATGGGTCAGTACTATGAAACCCAGTGTTGAGAAAGGCAGGAGTTATGCAAAAGCTTTATTGGGATTATAACTCGCGGTAGCGTGTTACCTTCCATTGGCTAAAGAACCAGTAACCGGGGTAGAACACCAGGAAAAATAGAGGTACGGCTAATAAAGCCCATATGCCGATCGCGGTCAATAGTGCAAGACCTGCTTCTCTGATCAAAAGCCACAAGTCCGTGCTAAAAAGTGCCAGCAACTCTTCATATTTTAAGGGAAGAGGATCCAGTTGAAATACGTATCCGCCTGCTTTAATGAAAGGTATCATGAGCAGTATCTGCACCGGTGCCACCACAAAATTTACAAGCTGTATGACGGGAACGTTGAGCTTTAACCAGACAGCAGCACCCAGGCATAGCAAAGTGGTTACGCCAAAAATCGGGAATATACCCATCACAAAACCCAATGCACAGGTAACAGCTAGCTTTCGCGGCGTAGTGCCCTGCCGAAGCGCCTGCACGAGCATTTGAACAACGTAATTAAGACTGAATTTCATTCTATCTAGAGGGCATCGCCGACGGACCAAAAACCCGGCCCTTAAAGATAACAAGTCTTACTTCATCAATATTTTATTTTAACATTAAGGCTTAATCACAATTATGAACAGGCTTTTTTTACTTCTCACGTGATATCCTTGCAAGACTATATTGGTGATCAAACCATAGTCATTGACGTGGCCGGGAGGATAGCAACACGGGGATTTATTGAGGGCCACGGTCACCTGACGGGCGAGCGCGCAATGTCGCTTATACAGTCGCATGTACCCGAAGATTCTGATGCACGGCCGGCGAAGCAGCCCTCCAATTTTAAAAAATGATCAGATTTTATTTTCCGTTTAGAAATTTCATCGCTTTTGTTTTCACCATCTCGCGATCTGCGGTGATCGTAGGATCGCTGTAAACGTGCTGTGACATCTCTGCCACAACACCTTTTTTAAATCCAAGCTTTTCAGCAATATGCTCGCAGAATACAATCTCGCTTCTGAACACCTGGCCATCCATTTTCATCAGTTGGATCAGGTGATAAAGATGTTCGAACTTCTCGTCGTCTGTGAGCGTATCGATGCCGCCAATGGGCGTGGGACTTCTCAATAGGATGTCGATCTCTTCTTTGCTGATTCCGTTAGCCGTACCGATGGTATGAATGAGTTTGGATTCGCGCGCGGCAACGTTGCTGTCACTAGCAGCGAGGTTGATCAGCACGTTCAATTCGGCTTTCTTGTCAAATATCATATTCATGGTATGGGTTTGATTCATGGTGATGAGGTTATGCTACAAATTTTGCAAATCGAACTGTGAAATACGGCGTAAAATGCCATGTTTTGGTACATCACCCAAATAAATCTCAGAATGGAACGAAGCGCGCAACCCCCGTTCTTTTCTTGTGTCTTTTAATCAAAATTTACGTTAAAATGAATAAATCGGCTTTTGTAGTGTTTTTTACTTTCATAACCAGCGGAATCCTTGCACAGCAGACTGAAAACCGCAATCTGGAATCGTTTTCCGGAGTAAAGGTCGCTGAAGGTATCGATGTATA
>JANNPM010000149.1:0-9230 GCA_031400145.1 Chryseolinea sp.
ACGAGATACTACAGGTAATAAGCATCTCAGCATTTGAAAAAGTACCCCTCCACCAACTTTTTCAACACACCGATCTGCACGACATTAAAGAACCAGAAGATAATCAGCTGACAATGTTTGACTTATAACGCAACGCTAGTGCAGAAACTCATTGGTTCAATTTTCCCTGAAAATCTGATCATCGAAAATAATGAGTGTCGAACCGCCCGCGAGAACGAGGTAATCCTTGCTTTAAAGGGTTTTGAGCGAGATTTTAAAAAGGGAAAACCCGACCGGAGAGTCGGGTTTTCCCGTTGAGTACCAAAGGTGGGAATCGAACCCACACATCCGAAGATACACGATTTTGAGTCGTGCGCGTCTACCAATTCCGCCACTTTGGCCTAAATAAACTTCCTTCATTGACGGAGCAGACAATTAGCATTGTAACCCTCCAGCCGGCTTGCAAATATGCTGAAACTTTTATTCCGCTGTATCCATCACAAGAACAAATTTCTCCATCGGATATGCCCTGGCGCGCGCTGGAATCAACGCTTTGGCCGAAGCCCGAATATTTAGTCTCGTCTGATGAAGGCGGTCGTTCCGGCCACGATCCGACCTGTCTGACGAAAGCTGTAAGCTAAAGGCTACAAGTACGGTCGTGTGACCTGGCAATTTCAACTTTGATAAAAATGTGAATCCGTCACCCGCAATGCGCACGCTATAGACGAACACTTGCCCCTGTAGTTTGAGGCTTGCAGCTCTGCTCAGTCCTCAAACATGATGTTCACTGTGCTGTCATACCCCAGCCCCAGGAGCTCTGATGCATTGCCTTTATAAATGCCGATCTCAAGCAGGTTCAGGCTGTTAAAAACAATGAAACATTCACCTTCATCAGCCTGGTTATATTGCGTGTGCACGCGCCGGAATTTTTCTCCACCGAACTGCAGTGTGTATACTTTATTCTTGCTGAGAAGCATAAATGTTTCTTTTGGAATATTTGTAATCAGATTCCCCATGCCATCAACACGAATAACACTTCCGGTGATTTGCTTTCTGGTCGCTTTTACCTGGCGGTCGATCATCTTTCTGAACGCTGCCTTGGGTGTGCCCAGATTGGTTATCGACACGCCGCTGGCCAGCTTGCATGCCGCATGCGCAAATATGTCGCGCTCCGGAAACGTGGTGGTTATCGAAATGATCGCATTGAGCTCCACAAGCTGCTGGTGCGGCTTTTCACTTATCAGACCTAAAAGTCCGTTGTCGCAACCGACGAAAAAGTGATCTTCAAGCTGAAGCGCAATGAATCCATCATTGCGACTTCCTGTTGCATCTACGCCGACAAGGTGAACTGTACCCGGGGGAAAGTCTCTAAAAACTGCTCTCAGCACGAAGGCTGCATGTGCAATATCGGAAGGTTCTATGCGGTGGCTGATATCCTCCACCCGGATGCCGGGGTTGATGCTGATAATCCTGGCTTTAATGGCTGCCACATAGTGATCACTTTCGCCGGAATCTGTCAGGAGGGTTACAATGGCCATGGTTGATGCTGCCGCTTATATTCGCTAAGTTTACCCGGTCAAAAGTAAACATATTTAAACCATATATATTCATCACTAAAACCGCATTCAATTGATTGAAAAAGTAGTTACGCTTGAAAACATTTCCCTTCTTGATTTTCTGGGATTGGAAAATAAAACTATAGATACCTTATCCGCCGCTTTCCCTAAGAGCCGCATTATTTCGCGGGGTAATCAGATTCTGTTGAAGGGATCTACTGAAGAGATTGTTCACATCAATGACATCTTGGATTCCCTTGTCGATCATTATCACAGGTATGGCCGCGTTACTCAGGAGAACGTTCAGGCTATGATCCACCAGGAGAGCCAGTCAATGCTGCCGGGAAGTCAGCCAGGTAATGGCGATGACGTTATCGTATATGGCACGAAAGGCACGCCTATCAAAGCAAAAACGGTTAATCAGCAAAAGCTCGTTGAGCTGGTGAAAGATAATGACCTGGTATTTGCCGTTGGTCCTGCAGGAACGGGCAAAACGTATATATCCGTGGCGTTGGCTGTAAAAGCATTGAAGAATAAGCAGGTCCGAAAGCTGATCATTACACGGCCAGCCGTAGAGGCAGGCGAGAACCTGGGCTTTTTGCCAGGCGACCTGAAAGAAAAGATTGATCCGTACTTGCGTCCGATCTATGACGCACTCAATGATATGATCCCACATGAGAAGTTCGGATTTTATATGGAACGCGAGATCATTGAGATCGCTCCGCTTGCATACATGCGTGGTCGTACGCTCAACAATGCATTTATCCTGCTCGACGAAGCACAGAATACCACGCCCATGCAGATGAAAATGTTCCTGACAAGGATGGGTCCGGAATCCAAAATGATCGTGACGGGTGACATCACTCAGGTGGACCTTCCCTCAAGACAAAACTCCGGCCTGAAAGAAGCTATTCGCATTTTAAAGGATATTAAAGGCATCGGTATGATGGAACTTAACGAGAAGGATGTGGTAAGACACAGGCTGGTAAAGGACATTCTGGAAGCCTATGGAAAGGAGCCATCTTAGGCGAAATACTTATCTTTCTGCATGTTCCGATGGATACCATACGCCTTTGTCCGTATCACATTGTTTTTTTGCAGTGGAATTCTTCTGGGCATTAACTTTCTTCACGCGCTTGAGGTTAACACAACCATCTGTCTTTTTCTTTTCATACTGTCTTTCTATGTAACAGCCGCACTGATGGTGAGGAGGCGTCCTGCTCTTAAGGGAGCCTTAGCTATGGCGGCGATCTTCATCGGCGGATTTCTGAATGTCCAGCTAAAGCAGGAATCCAATGACGTCCGCCATCTCAGCCAGCTGAATGAAAAGATCCACTTCTACCAGGCGGTAGTTACACAGCCCGCTCAGGATAAAGGTTCGCGGTGGAAAGGGGAAATCACGGTTCAATTGGTCCGTACAGATCACGGTTGGCGTAAGCGCATCGGAAAGGTAATGTTCTATGCGGAAAAAAAGCATTTTGCAAAACCGTTCACTTACGGTGACGTACTGCTAGTCACAGGCGCACCCACGCTTGTTCCGGGTCCATTGAATCCCCATGAATTTGATTATAGGAAATACCTCGAATACAGGCAGATCCATCACCAGCATTTTTTTCGCGAAGGTAACGTTCACCTCATTGATCATCGTGCCCCCGATCAGTTACTAAACCATGCAATATCAGCGAGGGTGTGGGCTGATAAAGTGCTGCAACATTATATTCCGGGAAAAAGAGAGCAGGCATTGGCTTCTGCACTGGTGCTGGGTGTAACTGAAGGTCTGGACAATGAATTAATGAACGCCTATGCAGCGACAGGCGCCATGCATGTGCTGTCTGTGTCGGGCCTTCATGTGGGTATCGTCTATGGATTGTTGCTGTTGCTGTTTAAGCCTTTTCATCGATTCAAGTCGACGAAGTGGGTGTTGCTCGGTGTGAGCTTGACCATACTCTGGGCTTATGCCTTTATTACGGGAATATCAGCTTCAGTATTGCGCGCGGTCACGATGTTTTCATTTGCCGCAATTGCCAAACCGTGGAATCACCGTACAAATATCTATAACATTCTTGCGGCGTCAGCATTCTGTCTCCTGGTTTACGACCCATTTATGATCATGTCCGTGGGCTTTCAACTTTCTTACCTTGCCGTCACAGGCATCGTGGCGATGCAACCAGGACTCTACAGACTTTGGGAACCAAAGTATTGGGTATGGGACGAGATATGGAAAGTCGCGGCAGTTTCGATCGCAGCACAATTGGCCACGGTTTCTATCGGGTTGTTTTATTTCCATCAGTTTCCAAATTATTTTTTGATCACGAACATGATCGTGATACCTGGCTCATTCATCGTACTCATTTTAGGCATCGTTATGCTGATCAGCAGCTTTATCGAACCAGTTGTGCAATTGCTGGGCTGGCTGATGCACTGGATAATTAAGATATTAAACGCCATTGTTTTCGGCATTGAGCAAATCCCGTTCAGTGTGTTGGATGGGATTTATATCAACGCATTGCAGTGTTGGATTGGTATTATTGCCATCGGTGTTGTGTTGTTGTGGCTGGAATCAAAAAAGAATGTATGGCTGGTGGTCGCTTCATTGCTGTGCTTGATTTTTTCGGGCACTTCCTGGTACCATTTTGTTACGACAATACGATCAAGCAGCATAACAGTGTACGCCCTCAAGGGGTCAACAGCAATTGACCTTTCGACTATGGGTAAGACGGATTTTATTATGTCATCAACCCTTATGGATGAATCTAAAGCAAAATTTCACATTCTGCCCAACCGGCTCGTACTGGGGGCGACCGGCGTCGGTTCTGGTGTACCATCACAGTTGATGACGGGTTGTTCGCTGACCGTATGGAAGGGGAAAAGTATTCTGAGAATAGACAGTCCGGATTTCAAGCTTCCCCGGAAACTCGCTGTTGACCTGCTTGTACTTAGCAATAACGCAGTGCGAGAATTGAAAAGTATTGTCTCAAGCGTGAGCGCCCGGTACCTCGTTTTGGATAGCAGTAACTCCTATAAAAACGCGACGTCGATTGTCATTCAGGGCAGGGAATTAAACATCGATGTATATTCCGTACTAGATAACGGAGCATTCCAAATAAAGTTTTGATTATTATGACCACTATTGAATACGGCAAAAATGGAGTCACGGGCTTTGTAAAGCTCAACAGGCCCGATAAGCGGAATGCATTAAATCACGAAATGGTGTCCGAGCTGAGAGAAGCCTTCGCATTGCTCGGACAAGACCAGTCCGTCAAGGTGATTGTGTTAAAGGCAAGCGGGCGCTCGTTCTGCGCAGGTGCAGACCTCTCATACCTGCGCGCATTGCAGGATTTCACGCTTGAAGAAAACCTTGCCGACTCGGGTTTTCTCCGCGACCTTTTTTTGCAGATATATACATTAGACAAGATAGTTATCGCCGAGGTCCAGGGCCACGCACTGGCTGGGGGTTGTGGGTTAGCCAGTGTATGTGACTTTATATTTACCGTGCCGGAAGCAAAGTTTGGTTACACGGAAGTAAAGATTGGATTTATTCCTGCCTTGGCAATGGTTTTTCTCCTGAGAAAGATGGGTGAGGGACCTGTTCGGGAAATGCTAATCACCGGCGATCTGATTACGGCCGAGCAGGCGTTAAAATTGGGAATGGTGAACCGCGTTGTCCCTCCGGAAACATTGGCGTCCTCCGTTGACACCTTTGCTGCATCACTAATAAAATCCAATTCCTTTCAAGCGATGATCGCCACTAAACAAATGATCGCCAAAGTTCAGTCATTACCGATAGAGGAAGCGTTGAATTTTGCTGTGGAAAGGAACGCTTTGGCGAGGCGTACGCCAGATTGCAAAAAGGGGATCAACGCATTCCTTAACAAAACTGAGATCACCTGGTAAAAATTTCGTCCATTAATGCACAACAGTATTCATAATGTCGCTCAATTGGAAACGCCGTTATCCTTATTAAAAAAGTATTGGAACCACGACCAGTTCAGACCTTTGCAGGGGGACATCATCCAGGCCAGTCTGGAGGGAAAAGATGTGCTGGCACTGCTCCCTACCGGAGGGGGCAAATCTGTCTGCTTCCAGATGCCGGCACTGCTTAGGGAGGGCTTGTGCATCGTGGTAACGCCTTTGATAGCGTTGATGAAAGACCAGGTGGAACAACTAAAGAATAAAGGCATCGAGGCGATAGCCATACACGCAGCGATGCCGCGGTCACAGATAGATGTGTTACTGGACAACTGCGTTTATGGCAATGTTAAGTTCCTATATGTTTCTCCGGAGCGATTACAAAACGAGCTTTTCATCGAGCGGGTAAAGAAAATGAAGATTGGGCTGCTTTCCGTCGATGAAGCACATTGTATATCACAGTGGGGTTATGACTTCAGGCCAGCGTACCTGAACATCGCTTCTCTTCGCAGGCTGCACGGCAATGTGCCGGTCATTGCGTTAACAGCGTCGGCGACGGCTCAAGTGCGTAAGGATATTATGGAAAGACTTGAATTCGGAAAGGATTCGGTGATGTTTCAAAAGTCTTTTGCGCGTGATAATCTTTCATTTGTAGTACGCAGGACGGAAAACAAAGAGAAGAAAGTTCTGGAGATTCTGCAGAAGGTCCCAGGATCATCAGTCATCTACGTTCGGTCTCGAAAGAGGACCCAGGAAATTGCGGCATGGTTAATTAAGAAGGAAATTACTGCTTCCTTTTATCACGCCGGACTTTCATTTGAGGAGCGCACCAAACGCCAGGACAGCTGGATTCAAAACCGGAGCAGGGTGATGGTCTCAACCAACGCGTTCGGTATGGGCATTGATAAACCGGATGTTAGAGTTGTTATCCACCTGGATCTGCCAGAAAATCTTGAGTCCTATTACCAGGAAGCGGGCAGGGGGGGACGTGATGGAAAGCGTGCGTTTGCTGTTATGGTATATCACGATTCAGACGTATCGAACCTCGAGCAAAAAACGAAACAGTCACAGCCGGAACCTGCTTTCCTCCGCAAAGTGTACCAGGCACTGTGCAATTATTATCAACTCGCTATGGGTAGCAGCGAAGGTGAAAGCTATGATTTTTACCTGCAGGAGTTTTCTGAGCGTTTCCATTTCCATACAGCGGAAGTATATGCGGCGTTGAAGAAGTTGGAAGAGGAGGGAATCCTTCAGTTTAACGAGAGCTTCTATAGTCCGTCTTCTGTTCATATCAGTCTTGACAAAGGCAGGTTGTACGAATTCCAGGTTGCCAACGCACGATTTGACCCGTTGATAAAAATGCTCATGAGAATGTATGGTGGAGAGATGCTTTCCGGATTCTCTAAGATATCGGAGTCACAATTATCACGTGGGCTAAAGGTGACGGAGGCCGAAGTGATTAATATGTTAAAACATCTGAACGACCTGCGTGTAGCCATATACCAGCCCGTAAAAGACAAGCCTCAGGTGACCTTTGTCATTCCGAGGCAAGATGCAAACCGGTTACCGCTGGACCTTCGGCGGTTGGCAGAGCGCAGAAAGCTGATCTTGTCGAAAATGAAGGCGATGGCAGACTTTGTTACATCCGCTCAACGATGCAGAATGCAACGCATCCAGGATTATTTTGACGAAGTGAGCCACAAAACCTGTGGTATTTGCGATGTTTGTATCGCACAGCGAAAAAAGGAAAACGCCGCCTCCTTCGAAAATCTCCGGCACGAGGTGCTGCGTGTGTTAAATGACAGGCCGTTGACTGTAGAACAGGTGCAGGAGTACATAGCACCGGCGGACCAGGAGCTTTTCGTTGACGTGGTCCGTGATATGGTGGATGAGGGTATATTGCAATACGATACCTTGTGGAAGTTGGGCATCGCTAAACAAAAGAAGTAGCTTGCTGCTACAGTTATCATGGGACAGACGCTAAAAAAAGTTCTTAAGCTGGTTCTGGGATTCCATGTTTTCATGGCGACTGGTCTGCTGCTCACGCATTGCAGTTTTTCCCATTATGCTAAGGTATCTTACGCGGAGGCGAAAAAGGAAAGGCCTTTTGACGTTATCATTGTACCCGGTATACCCTATGAGATTGAAAATACAACTTCCATTATGGCTATGCGTGTATTCTGGGCAAAGCATCTGTATGACAGCGGTTACGCGAAGAATATTATCTTTTCCGGCTCAGCAGTGTATAGCCCGTACGTTGAGGGGATTGCCATGAAGATCATTGCTGATTCTCTTGGCATTCCACCAGAACACACATTTTCGGAGACCAGCGCAGAGCACAGCACGGAGAACGTTTATTACTCCTGGAAAATGGCAAAAACCATGGGATATAACAACATTGCCCTGGCTACCGATCCGTTCCAGTCCGGCATGTTGCAAAGCTTCATCCGCAAATATTGTCCCGGTGTGAAGTCCGTACCAGTGGTATACGATATCTTAAAGCTTGAAGGCAAGACCCTTCCGGCAATTAGTCTGAAAACTGCTTATGTGCGAGATTTTGTATCAATCACGAAGCGCGAAGGATTCTGGCAGCGACTTCGTGGAACTATGGGTCGCAGGATAAGAGAAGAAGTAAAGGCTCGAGCAAGGAAAGAGCAGAAAGAAGGGCAGGCCACGGAAGTATTCACCAGCAATTGATCAGCGTCCGAGGAGTTCTTGTGCGTTCTCAATTGCTATGCGTGTGGGTTTATCTCCACCGATCATTTTCGCTATTTCTTCAACCCTTTCCTTTTCATCTAATCGTTTGATTGAGCTTGTCGTCTTTGCCGACGCGTTGTTCTTGTATACAAAATAATGGGCATCGCCTTTCGCGGCAATCTGTGGCTGATGGCTGATGGTAATGAGCTGATGTTTTTCAGACATTAGCTTCATCATGTTGCCTAGCTTGATTGCGACTTCGCCGGAAATCCCGCTGTCAATCTCGTCCAGCACCAGCGTCGGCATGGCGGTTTTCTCCGCCATCACGTATTTGATGCAGAACATCAACCTGGAGAATTCACCACCCGAAGCCACCTGTGCCAGCGGTTTTGGAGCAATACCCTTGTTCGCGCTGAATAATATGTCGATCCTGTCCAGTCCTGTTGCAGACAACGCCGTTTGCTCAGCGTTCACCTGAAGCGTTGCGTCGGGTATCCCAAGCGTTGCGAGCCATGACGTGATTTGCCTGGTGAGGGGAGTAAAAACCTTGGTGCGCGAGGCGCTGATTTTTTTTGCGGTTTCTGTGGCGAGGCGCAGTGCTACGTCGTGGGCTGTCTTCGCGTTCTCCAGGGCTGCGTCAAGATTTGAGGTAAGGTTATCCTTGTTTGCAAGATTTTCCTTTATTACCAGTAGTTCTTTCACATCCGAGACTTTATGCTTTTTCAGAAGCCTGTAAAGTATATTCAGACGATCGCGAACCAACGCTGCGCGTCCGGGATCAAACTCTATGCGCTCGCCCTCGCGTTCAATTTGCTGCGTAAGGTCGTCGAGTTCAATGATCACACTTTCCATTCGTTCCACAAGGGACGAATAGGCATCCGAGTACGAAGCTATGGTCTGCAGGTGAGCACGCGCTTCTGCGAGTCCGTTCCGCGAAGCATACTCTGAAAGGTTAATGAGGTCAAGTATCTGCTGAAACCTTGTCTTGATCTCACCGGCATGATCCATGATCTGTATTTCCGATTCAAGTGCGGTCTGCTCAGCGCTATCAAAACCAGCTTTCACAAGTTCATCGAGCTGAAACCTCAC
>JANNPM010000073.1:0-8297 GCA_031400145.1 Chryseolinea sp.
GTTCGTATTTTGGCAGAGGCTTCCTCAATCGCAAAAGACATCAACATGGTAGCCTTCCATTCACCAGCGCTCGGAAGGCGGACATCATTCCAACGGCCGGGCTGTACTTTATTTGTGAAGGCTTCCAACGCTTTATATAACTCATCGTTGTCAGTAACGTTCTGGGCGTGGCTGAATATAACAACAGAGCGATAGTTCATTGAGTGATGAAAGGCAGATCTCGCCAGCACAAGTCCGTCAAGTATAGTGACGCTAATGCAAACCGGCATATTGCCTTCCGCCATTCGACGCATGTACGAACTACCAACCGACCCGTGAACATAAAGCTTGTCCGCTATCCGGCAAAAGCCAGTTGGAATCTGGAAGGGTTGTCCGTTGTGCACAAAAGCGAGCGTACAAAGCATAGATTCATCCAGTATGGCATTGATTGCTTCCTTATCGTATGATCCGCGCTTTGCCAAACGGGTGATCTTTGTTTTATCTGTAATAGGATATCTTTCCATGATCAGTCATTGATTACGAACAAAAAAAGGCAATCTGAATTTCCGTAGGGTTCACCTTATGATATTTGAAGGATGATTTTGCCAAACTGGTCACCTTGCTCCATTCTTGCTAGTGCTTCCTCAATGTTGTCCAATTGGAATATTTTATCGATGACCGGCTTCAGATGCCTGCCTTCAAGAAAATCAAGCATTGATAAAAATTCGTCGCGCGTTCCCATCGTTGTTCCAAGGATGGAAAGTTGTTTCCAATACAAGGAGCGCGTGGTCAGTTCGGAAATATTGCCGGCTGTTCGGCCAAAGTTAACGATACGGCCACCGGGTGCCGCGAGATCAACCAGCTTGGTAAACTCATTACCGCCAGCACTATCGATGATGATGTCGAAACCGCCAGAATCTTTCTCCGCCTTCGCAGACCACTCGGCATCTTTATAATTATAGCCACCCAAAGCACCTAAGGCTTTCCCTTTTTCCAGTTTCTCCTCCGATCCGGACGTTACATACACGCGACCGTGATAAGCGACGGCAAACTGCAGTGCCCATAACGCAGCGCCGCCTCCGACGCCGGTGATCAGCACCTTATCTTTCGCCCGCATCCGTCCCTTGGAGAACAATGCGCGATAAGCTGTCAACGCGGAAAGTGGTACAGCTGCAGACTCTGCGAACGTCAGGTGCTCAGGTTTTTCGAACACATACTTTTTTGAAATCACCAGGTAGTCGCTGAACGTTCCATTATCCGGATACCCGAGGATCCTAAAGTTGTGCCCTTGCACCAATGGATTAGGTCCCCATTCAAGGCTTGGATTGATGACGCACTCCATACCGATAAGCATGGTATCCGCATCTTCACCCACGTCCTCGACAATGCCGGCGCCATCGGATCCAAGGATTACGGAACCCGACATCACGGTGGCCTGTTCGCGCCATGTCCAGATGTCACGGTGATTTAATGCGGCATTATGCATGCGTATCAACACCTGGTCCTTTACGGGCTGGAATTTTTTTATCTTTTCGATTGCGAGGGGATGATCCTTGCCTTTGAAAAACACTGCTCTCATACTCATTATTATTCAATACGATATCTCAAGAATCCATTGCAAGATTCTGTCCACCAGAAGAGTTGCCATTAGATGCTTACCGGGTGTGAATTATATAGTTCCAACCAAATGGATCAGCCTCGTGTCCCAGCCTGATGCTGTTTAGCTTGGCTTTCACGCGTTGCTGGAAACTATCGTCATCGGAAGGCGGAAGGTTGTAATCCAGTCCGTGAATATGGATCGTTGCTATGGGCGAAACAACGGCTGCGGTACCCGCACCGAACGCTTCCGTAATAGTCCCTTCCTTGAATGCTTCCTCGATCTCTGCAACGCTTACTTTTCGTTGTTCGACTGGCATGCCTAAACCCGGTGCAAGCTTGATGATAGAGTCTCGCGTAATACCGTCGAGCAGTGCTGATGTCAGCTTGGGAGTGATGAGTTTCCCGTCAATCACGAACATCACGTTCATTACGCCTGCTTCGTCAATGTATTTATGTGTTTTTGCGTCGGTCCATAGCACCTGATCAAAACCTTCCTGGCGGGCAAGTTGTGTAGGGTAAAAGGCTCCGCCATAGTTACCTGCGCATTTTGCATAACCAGTACCACCTTCGGCGGCGCGTACAAAAGTTTCTTCCACTTTCAATCGTGTCGGCTGGCTGAAATATGCAGCGGCCGGGCTGGCCAACACAAAGAACTTGTAATGATCAGCGATTTTAACACCAAGCCTGGATTCATAAGCAAAGACAACCGGACGCAGGTAAAGCGAGGAGCCCTCTGCGGTCGGTATCCACTGCTGGTCAATTTCGACGATTGCGTGTAGGCTTTGGATGAAAAGTTCCTCCGGAATTTCAGGCATGCACATTCTGGCCAAAGATCTGTTCAATCGTTCACTGTGCTTTTGAGGACGGAAAATGCATAAATCACCGTCCTTATTCTTAAACGCTTTCATGCCTTCAAACACTGACTGACCGTAGTGAAGCGAAAGCATCGCCGGTGACATTAGAATATCGCCGAACGGAACAATGACAGGTTCCTCCCATTTGTTATCGATAAAGTCGGCCATGAGCATGTGGTCTGACATATATTTACCGAATTCGAGATTCTTAAAATCAACCTCCGTTATTCGGGATTTTGCAATGCGCTTAGTGGCGAAGGTTGTCGACGTCGTTGTCATATATTCATTTTAATTTAAATGTGAATTTCATCATTATCGATTAATAATTCCCTGCTGGTTCGATTTTTTTTGGCGAAGACTATTGCATTAAAACCAAGGCTGGGATTTTACGTTTTGCACAGCGCCGCTGAGTGCGTCGAAAGCGATAACCATATCCTTTTCCTCCGTTAGCCAGTTTGATACTGCCGCGCGCATGGCGGGTATCCCGTTGTAGATGGTAGGGGTAAAAAAAGCCCGACCTTTGTCCCTGATGTAATTCAGGAACTGTTGGATGGCTTCAATTTCAACATCTTGCTGTGAAAAAGTGAAGCAAACTACGTTCATCCTCACTGGCGAAAGCAGTCTGAAATTGACGGAACTGTCAATGAGACTCCCCAGGAACTGCGCCGCAGCGCAATTGCGCTCGACGATATCCCGATAGCCTTCCCGGCCGTAGGCCATCATCGTAAACCAGGACGGGAGTGCTCTAAAGCGTCGACTGTTTTCGGGTGTATAGTGGAAGAAATCAGGGCTTTTGTCCGGATCACCCAGATATGCCGCACTGTTCCGAAATACCCGCAGTTGAAGTTGCCTGTGTCTGGTGAACTGCATAGCTGCGTCATACGGAACATTTAACCATTTATGGGCGTCAACTGTGATGCTATCCGCAAAATTAATTCCATTCAGATAGTGGGAATATTTATCTGAACATGCCGCAAATCCTCCGAAAGCAGCGTCAACATGAAGCCAGAAGTTATACTTCGATTTCAGTTTTCCGATAGCGGCCAGGTCATCAAAATCGACTGTATTCACGGTGCCAGCATTGGCAACTACAATTGCCGGACTATGCTGCTGCAGCAGATATTCCAGAGATGTGATATCGACAGCCTCTCTTCCCGGCATCACATCGACTTTCACCAGTGCGTTGCGACCAATGCCAAGCATGGATAAAGATTTCGCAATGCTGGAATGGGGCGTTCCGCTCAAAACTTTTATCGCACCAGTATTCCACAGCCCTTCGTCGCTCAAATCAAAGCCGAGTTGTTGCCCTGCCCATTGTCGCGCCACAGCAAGGTTCGTGGCATTGGATATTGTGGCACCTGTCACAAAGGTACCGAAGTATTCCTCGTCCAGGTCAAAGAGTTGCTTAAAGCAATGAATGGTCTGTCGTTCCATCTGCGGCGCAATGGAATCATTGCTGCCTGCAGCATTCTGGTCATAGGCGCTTACCAACCAATCGCCGGCGACAGCCGCGGGCGTTGATCCTCCCGTAACGAAACCAAAATATCTGGGACCGGCACTATTGTTCATTTTATCTGCAAAGTCTCGCCCGAACCTGTCCAGTACGGCCAATGCGCCAATGCCCGTTTCTGGCAGATCCTCCATGTGAATATTTTCAATGAAGCGCCCCGGAGGCAAGGTTGCCTGATCAGCAAAATAGGATTCTGCGATATTCTTGGTCCGATTGAGAATCGCAGCCAATTGTTCGTGATCGCCGGCCAATAATGAATGCATTGTCAGAGTTATTTATGTAAAACGATTTTAGAAGTCAGGCTTGCCGACCGCAATCACCTGGGGTTTATGATTAACATCAAAATTAACTGACCGGGCAATAAAGCACATCCTATGTGCTTTATGATGTAGTTCTATAGCCTTATCGATCATCTTTTCGGCCTCCACCGTAACAATGGGGTTGAGTGTAACGCCAATGAACTGTCCGCTTCCGTCCTGATTTTCCTCCATAACGGCAAATGCGTTGTCAACATAGTTTGTCACCACTACATCATTCACCGCGCATACATGCAGATACCATAACATATGACACGTTGACAATGAGCACACCAGAAAGTCTTCCGGCGTGTGTTTAGACGGATCTCCTCTGAACGCGGCATCTGAAGACCCTTCTATGATCCGCTTACCATTCACAGCAATATCATGACTACGGTCATAACTCCGATAATCGCCGGTGCCAGTCCCGCGGTTACCTGTCCATGTAATCTTGGCGTTGTATTGGTGATGCTTCATGTTGCGGAATTTTGTTTAATGATTGTCAACTTGATTTCTTTTTTGAACAGTAAGTCGGTCTGCAGATCATTGCCCAACATAAATGGATGCGATCCAAACTTTACGAATCCCCATTTTTCGTAAAAGGATATAGCCCTCTGGTTGTGCTCCCAAACACCAAGCCATATTAAATGAAACCCTTCTTCAGCGGCTTGCTGCAAACAGTTCCGCATTAGTGTACTACCGACGCCGCGACCTATGAACTCCTTGGCGGCGTAGATCCTTTCAATTTCAATACAATTCTCTCCGCTCAATTCATATGGTGGATCGCTTTTTCTCAACTTAGCGTAGCCCGCGGCTTTTTCCCTCCATTCAACAATAAGAAAACAGTTCCTGCTATCGGACAGCTCTGACGTCAGTTGCTCAACATTGAAGTTTTTAGATAAGTAAAGATCGATGTCTTCCTTCGTGTTCATATCAACAAACGTGTCATAGAACGCCTTTGCACCAAGCGCCGACAACAGGGCGGCATCATCCATCGTAGCCAGGCGCGATGTGAGCTCCTCCGGCTTACCCAGCCTTAATTCCATTTTTATGTCGCTTCGCTTATATGGTCCATCTACAGGCACCTCTTCGAAGCCAAGCTTCCGGTAAAGCGAAATAGCTGGTTGGAGCGACGTGTGTGAATAAAGAATAATTTTGCGCGCGCCGAGTTGCCGTGCCAACGCTATTGCTGACAACGCAAGTGATTTTCCAATTTGCCGTCCTCTGAAATTTTCATCCACAGCCATCTTTGTGAACTCGTAGATGCCGGGTGAAACAAGCTTCAGTGCAACAGTTCCGGCAATTTCACCCCCATAGCTTGCCATGAGGATCCTGCCCCCGGCTGCAACAATGTGTTCGTCTGGGAAGCGCAATACCTTTTCATCGATAGGTTCCATCCCAAAGTATCGCTCTATCCAATGCCTGTTGAATTTTTCAAACCATTGTTGATGCACTGGTTCATATTCAACTATTGTGAGGTGAGATCCTTCCATTGCTTACGTTTTGGATTTGAATATTATTACCGCGGAGCATTAGTTACCGGACCTTAAGGCTACCGCGTCGCGTGTGTTTTCCATTGCTTACCGACGAAATAGCCCCGATTTACTATGTAAATTCCGCCGACAGTAATGCTGATAGCAAAAGCGATCATCAGATTTAGTTTTTCATTTAGCACGATCCATCCCAAAATAACTGCGACAACCGGATTGACATAAGCATAAAGCGATAAAATTGTCATTGGAAGCTTACGAAGGGTGTAAGAGTAACAGGCATATGCGATGATTGAACCGAAGACGATAAGATATGCCAGCGATATGCCGGCTTCGAGTGTCCACGTAACAGTATGCAGATCGTCAAATAAAAAGGTACAGGGGATCAGCCACACTCCTCCAAAGAACATTTGAAGCGCGGTATTCAGAAAGAGATTTCCTTCAGAGTTTTTCTTTTTGAGCCAAACGCTGGCACCTGCCCAGCTGACAACAGCTACAAAGATGAGCAGAATGCCAATCTGGTAGTCGAGGTTTGAAAACTCTCTCAAATGCTCACTGAAGATCATAACTATACCCAGCAGACCGATGAAGGCGCCAACGAAAATTGGTAAGGTGGGCCGCTCGTCTCGATTGATTGTGAGATTGATCAGTATTACCATCATAGGCATCAGCGAGCATAGTATTGCAGCAACGCCACTGGGTATAGAGACCTCCGCGTATGCAACAAGGCCATTTCCCAAAGAGATCATGAAGAATCCGGCGATTGCCTGTCGAATAACGTTTTGACGGCTCGGCCACGGAGCTTTAGCGAAGATAAGCATGAATCCACCAAGCAGGATGCCAGAGGCCAGTTGTCGTATTACCACAAATAGAAATGGTGGAAAATGGAGAACTCCGATCCGTAGGGCGAGATATGTTGTTCCCCAGATGATACAAATGGCACCTAAAGCTATGTAGGCTGTGAGCAAATCCTTTTTCAATTCCTTATGGTTAGTGATCTGTTACGTTCCCAAAATTTCCGATAAAAACGGAAATAAAACAGTTTCAGTTTTATTTATTTTGACCAGATCAGTTTACCCAGGATCCACGAATTATACCAATGTACACCGTAGCCATAAAGATGGTGATTTTATAAACTTTGATTAAATTCATCTTTGAAGGTTACGTCAGTGGTCACATTTCGGAATTTTCAAATTTATGTTTTGCTTGCCTCCGCACAATTGTTGTAGGTGAATTCATAATAATAGTATCTTAATATTTTAACAACGTTTGAATGATCCCTTAGACCCATTCAATGGTCATAAATTCTCACCTATGAGGTTTTCGATACCTCCAAATATGATCAAGTCAAGAAGAACGACGAGAAATACGCCTGTCCACATATTTCTGATATCAAAAGCATTGCTTAACGCTGATGCTAGTCCGTTAGCCTGAACGCCAGGTAATATTAAACCGGTATGTTTTTTTACTTTTGTACTCGCTTTCCGAGAATCGTTACGCTGCGTTCAAACCCATCCAGTACAGCCACGTTTGGAAATTGACCCCAGGTTTCAAATCCAAAATGGGTGAACAACTTCAGACTAGGTTCGTTGTGAGAGAAGATAAATCCTAACAGGGTTTTAATCCCAAGCGCTCCACTGATATCGATAGCGTATTGGAGCATCTCTTTCCCCAGTCCCTTTCCGCGCTCGGAAGGAGCAATGTATATACTGACTTCACACGTTGCGTCGTAAGCAGGTCTTCCGTAGAAAGATTGAAAACTTAACCACGCAAATCATGCGTAATAACGCCGCGATGAATACCTGTGATTTTGTTTATGTATCATGCACTGTGCCCACCTTGGACCAAGCGCAGAATGAGTAGAATTTTTTGAATGTCTTTGCTCTGGGAAGGGTGCTACACTATAGTCCGGTGTAGACATATCATAAAAAAGCGCAATACAATCTCATCATTGGATCATCAAACAGGCATTAAAGTTTGTATTACAACATAACTACAGTATATTTGTATTTGAAGTTCATTATTATTTATTATGATGAATGAAAAGTAAGTTTCTAAACTCAAACTTTGAACGCTATGGCAAAAACAGCTAAGAAGTCTGCTAAAAAAGCAGCAAAGAAGACTGCAAAGAAAGCAGCAAAGAAAAAGAAGTAGTTTGTTAAGACTACCAGTTATGGAGGCTGCCTTATAAAGGCAGCCTTTTTTGTTGGTAAGCGATGCACAGTCCTACTTCCGAGGCGCTTCGGCGGCACAGCCACAACGCGCAAATTCTTAGATCATGATTCTTATCGGTTCATTCCGATATTGCGTATTTCCGTATAATTTTTAATATTGAACCAGATCAGCTAAGGAATCTATCGGTAATACACATCATGTCAGCCGTTCTGTTAAAACCCGAGCATAAATATATTGAGGTTGCCGACCGGATCGAAACATTAATCGGGAAGGAAGTCTTTAAGGCAGGTGACAAGTTGCTTTCAGTGAGAGCGCTTAGCAAGGAGCAAGGGATCAGTCTGAGCACAGCATTCCAAGCCTACTATGCGCTCGAAAGCAAAGGTCTTATTGAGGC
>JANNPM010000178.1:0-2487 GCA_031400145.1 Chryseolinea sp.
CCCATCGAACTGATCCATCTTCTCCAGTTTCTAGCCGGATGCACGCGAATGACGCGATAAAAATCAGGATGAGAGGATTACTTCTAATTAGTATGTTGATCATCAAAAGCAACCAGCTTGCAAGCCAGGATATCGCGGGCTTGAGTTATTGTCTCTTGTTCGATTCACAACTGGAGAAGCAGGCCTTTCAGAAAAACAATAGTGATGAATGTGATCCAGTCATTCTCCTTCTTGCATACGATCCTGAAATTGACTCAACAGAATATGAACAGGTAAAAAATGAATTGACCAGTTACGCAGAAGAACTGAAGGCAAAGCAGAAAAGGTACAAGAATGAAGATCGGTTTCTTCACTATGTTTTCTACAAGGTGCATCGGGAGTATCTCAGAAACTACAAGCACTCTGAACCTTTCACCGGGCTTTTCAATAGAGGAACCTACAACTGTGTATCGGGTACGGCACTTTATGCGTGCCTGTTAACCCAACTCGGTTATTCATCCAAAATTTATGAGACCCGATACCATATTTTTCTACTAGTTGATTTGCATAATGGCAATCGCATTTTGTTTGAAGCCACCGATCCTTTCAATGGCTTTGTTGCAAGAGAAGGTGAAATTGGAAAACGAATTGAACAATACCTTGCAGGTGAACGCGATACGCTTACCAGGCGACTTACGCTATCAGCTCCATTTAACAATAATGAAATTCTGGAAGTTGTATCGTTAAAAGAATTGGCCGGTTTGCATTATTATAATTTAGCGGTCGATCTAATGAATAAGGAAAACTACTACGATGCCTTCCGGGCATTAAAGAAAGCTTCCATCCTATACCCTGAATCTCAGCGCATCAAAGACTTTTTGTGGTACTCACATGAACGCTATGAATTACAACTTTCAACAGCATTTGTAACTAATTAAAGAACGCAACACATGAGTCAACCAAAACTTGGATTTTTAGACCGCTATCTGACACTTTGGATTTTTCTCGCCATGATCATTGGCGTTGCACTTGGCAACTTCTTTGAAGTCGAGCAATTCATGAATCACTTTCAAGTAGGAACAACAAACCTGCTTATTGCCACCGGCCTTATCATCATGATGTATCCTCCTTTAGCGAAAGTGAGGTATGAGCATTTAGGTAAAGTGTTTAAAAATACAAAAGTGATTAGTCTTTCATTGTTTCTTAACTGGACTATCGGCCCGATCCTGATGTTTCTGTTGGCAATCATTTTCCTTCGCGATAAGCCTGAGTATATGATCGGTCTAATACTTATTGGTATTGCTCGGTGCATAGCAATGGTATTGGTTTGGAACGACTTGGCAAAAGGTGATAAAGAATATGCAGCAGGATTAGTAGCACTCAACAGTATCTTCCAGGTATTATTTTACAGTGTATTCGCCTGGCTATTCATTACCGTGTTGCCTCCGTACTTCGGCATTGAAGGTTCAGTGGTTAATGTGAGCATGAGTGATGTTGCGAAAAGTGTTTTCCTTTATTTGGGGGTTCCCTTTATTACTGGGTTTCTTACTCGCTATTTCTTCAAGAAAACCAAAGGAGAAGATTGGTATGTGCAAAATGTGATTCCAAAGATCAGTCCCTTAACCTTGATTGCTTTACTCTTCACCATTGTAATCATGTTCAGCTTCAAAGGAAAAATGATAGTTGAGATTCCATTTGATGTAATTCGGATTGCTATTCCATTGGTGATTTACTTTATCATCATCTTCGTTCTAAGTTTTATCTTATCTAAAAGACTTGGAGCCAACTATGAAGAAAATGCTTCTATCTCATTTACTGCTACAGGCAATAACTTTGAATTAGCGATTGCTGTTGCCGTAGGTGTCTTTGGAATAAATTCTGGTCAGGCGTTTGCGGGAGTTATTGGGCCACTTATTGAAGTACCTGCTTTGATCTTATTGGTGAACCTCGCTTTCTGGTTTAAGAAAAGACTTTATCCTTCTGTTTAAAAACAGACTACCTCGTTCCCATAAAGTGATAAATGATATGGAACAATTATACCAGCAATACAGAAAGCAGATATCTTGGATTCCTTGATCGATTCGTTTATTTATGGAGTTTGTGGATGAACCAGTTTGATGCAGCTTTAGAGTAGTATTTGCGGGCATAAAATGCATCATGATAAAAATCAGCATTAATTAGTCTCCTGCATGATTATAATCAATGCACCGGACTAAAACATATCGATATATTACTGTGTAATGAAAAACACTTCGACCAAATTCCTATTCTTCACCGGTAAAGGTGGCGTAGGAAAAACTTCTCTAGCCTGTGCAACGGCTGTAAAACTTGCTGACGAAGGAAGAAAAGTGCTCTTAATCAGCACAGACCCCGCTTCCAATCTGGAAGATGTATTGGATAGTCCTGTAAAGAAAGAGATAGCTCCACATAAAACACTCAGCGCTCTTTTTACCATTAACATCAATCCTGAAATATCAGCAGAAGAATACCGTCATCGGGTGACAGACC
>JANNPM010000187.1:0-5745 GCA_031400145.1 Chryseolinea sp.
ATACATAGCACTTCTTCGATAAAGGAAAAGAATGTCATCAGGAGTGAGTCCTTCTTCGAGTAACTCCCTAACGCTTTGAGTGCAAAATGTCAAATTCTCTTCATCCTCGTTTCCCGCATAGATGACAATCTTATGTTCTGATTTTTTGGAGGCGTGAATTTCTTTTTCAACCTTGAATTTGTTTCGCTTGATTACCTCGTTACTTGCTCCAACAATATTCTCAGTGCTACGGTAGTTGAGATTGAGTTTGATGACGGATGAATTCGAAAAGTGTTTTTCAAACTCAATTATATAGCTAACATTAGAGCCTCTGAACCCGTAAATACTCTGCCAATCATCACCAACACAAAACAATTTCGTTTCTTCTGTCAACAGCATTTTTATAAGTCCAACCTGTAGGTTGTTCACATCCTGAAATTCATCAACAAGTATATATTTATATTTCAACCTAAACATATCAAGAATATCACTATGATTCTTGAACAGAGAAATTGTTCTGGAGATCATGTCATTAAAATCTAGATAGGATTTATTCACGCAATACTTCTTATATTTTTCAACTAAGGGTAAGGCAAGCTTGTAGAAATCTCTTACCCTTTCGTGCTGGTCCCGCGCTGCTTTAAACTGGATTTCACCTACGTCAAGGCTTTCAACTTTGATCATGTCAGTAATCCGCATCACCATTTTGAGAAAGTCTTTCACGTCCTCATGGTAATTATTGAACTCTTCCCTGTAAGTAATGGATTTATTTGAGTATACGTTTTTGGAAACACGACTTTTGATAATCATATCTAATGTATGATTGAACAGGGCCGAGTCTTTGGTCATCTGCTCGTATGTTCTCACGAGAAGTAGCTCGCCTTTTTCGAATTGCTTTTCCTTATCCCCCATCGCGTAACTTTTGTTACTGACATGCTCGAGATAAACATTTGCTGCTGGTATGTGAAAGTCAGGATTAAATTCGAAATCTCTAATATTCAGAAGTGGTTCATATTCGAACTGAAGATTGTGACGGTAAAGCCAATCAGCAATATATTGTTCAGATTTGGACCTGACCTTTATGCCATTTAGAGTGGTGAAGTATTTGCCGTCTTTCGGAAGATTCTTACGGAATTTTTCCACATGGAGCTTGTCAACGACATAGTCCAAAACATATCGCTTCAGATTAAGCAAGTAATTACTGTCCTCACAAAGCTCAATGAGCAATTTGTGAAAGACCTCGAAGGCGGTTTCCGGTGCCACATATTTCGACATGTCATCGTCCTCTTCACGTTTCTCATCACCAATTATCCGAAACTTGTTGTCGAATTCGTTTACTCCATAATTTCTTAAAACAGCGTAGCAAAAACTATGGAATGTCCTTAAGGTGAGGTTTTCTATCCATTTAAATCGCTTTGCATAATTCCGTCTTGCCTGATCTTTAGCTAGGGCCGAAATATTTTTATCGGATATTGTTTTATAAAATGTTCCAGATTGATCAGCCGTCATGATCAATCGATCGATCATTTCATTTGTAGCATTTTTTGTGAATGTGATTGCCAGAATCGACGATGGGCTGACAGATTTTTCCTCAATTAAGTAAACTAGCTTTTGTAATAAGGTTTTTGTCTTACCTGATCCCGCGCCTGCTAGAACCAATATGCGCTTTTGCTCGCTGATAACGGCCTCCCTTTGTCGATCGTTGAGAGAGCTTAGGTCGGTTTTGGATGCTTTCAATTCTGAAGGTTCCATTAGCCATAATGGTATTATAGTTAAGATCGCTTTATTTTCCTGAAAACTCAAATGCTTCCATCCCCAATTGATTCTAGTGAGCGTTTTCAATCTTAAAAATCCAACACTTGTTGATGACGGTGTCTCAAGATCAAAATCTCAAACCAACTCCTTCCTCAGTCTCAAACGCATTAGCACTCCTTAGATACGTTTTCATGTCCTCAAATCCTTGATGCGTCAACGTCGCGGAAAAATAAAATGCTCTTAATAGCATCCTCGTAAATGGTATGCTGTTCAATCGAAGGCTCATTGCTCGTAGCGCACCTAGGTAATCAGTCCGATAAACAGTTGGTATGATCAACTTGCTCAAGTTCGCTGCAACAAGTTCCGCATTCATCATTAACCGCGCAATTCTTCCGTTCCCATCTTCGAACGGATGGATCTCGGCAATCATGAACATAACGAAGAAAGCCCTGGCAACAGGATCATTGAGGTATTCATAGAATTTAAAAGTCTTCTTTAACGTCCCGCGAACCAATCGATGATCCACAAACTGATAGGAACCTGCCTGATTGTTGCGTTGTTTGAACATACCCGGATTCTTTTCTCTCCTGGACTCTAGCAGGATTGAGTGTCTTCGTTGGAGAATCTCAACCAGCTGCTCGGCTGTTTTAGGGGTAGTGCGCATTTCGTTAAGATCGTTTGTAAGCATGAATGTCCCTAGTACATCATGACTATCTTCACGTTTGTTAGGTAGCGGATTCTTCGAATCTATTATTTCTTTTGCTTCTTCAATCGTCAGAATCGTTCCTTCAATATAATTACTGAAGTACGCTTCGAAAAAACTGAAATTGAACCACGCTGCGTTATTTGAGAGGGCAGGATGTTTGGTAAAATTCTCCTTGCCCAAATCAATTGCTAGCGATTCCATCATTTTTAGCCGCTCGCTGTCAAAAGGTTCTCCTTTGGCTATTGCTTTACCAACTTCAGTTGAAAGTCCTTTTGCCGGTTGTGTCGATAGCAATGCTCCGACTATCTTGTTCAGGATAGCAAACTCTTTGGGCATGTCAAGTTGATCAGCAATCTCCCTTGCGCGGTCCCTTATTCTATTGATCTCCTTTTCACTACCTCTCAATAAACGATGATAAAGCTCCTGCTCAACAAACTCACGGCCCAAAGATTTCGGGACTGCACCTTTACTCACTTGAAGGTTTTCAAGAAGCGCCCGTTCGTACTGTGATTGATAGATGTTGAAAGTGGATATTTTTTTATCACCCTCGATTGGCCCAGGACCTTTCATCTCAACCATGGTGACTCCATGAATTTCAATTTTTTGGCTCCGTTTATGAGTGACATGAAAGAAGCCTTCTGGTGTTGGTCGTGGATCAAGAGCGGTACGGTGAGAGATGACTCCACCGGGAAACAGGTTTGCTGCAACCTCCCAAACATTTTCGCGGATGATGACGGCAGGGTCTCTGGCTCCTTCATCAGTATATATGCCGGTGAACAGTTTTACCAGCTTTCTCGTTTTTACTCCACGGGATATTGACTGCCTTTCAGCAGCCGTTCCACCTCCAAAGAAGAGCGCCATAGGTCACAATTTTGCTTCTAAATCATATGAAAGTAAGCAAAATGTCACAAAAATGCACTTATAATGTCGAATAATGTCACAAAATGTACTAATATCTTGCAATTTGGATGGAAAGGCAGAAATAACATCTAAAATCTCCGCAAGAACTCCGATCGGCGAAAACGCAATTGGACTGGACATGTTTTGGACCTATATCCAATTTTTTAGAAAATCTGGACACAGATATGATTGTCCTTCGACCGGATCTTGCAAGCCTTCATTATTTTTTCGTCTCGAGATTGAAACCGGATCTTGAAAATTGTTTCTTAATAACGCGTGGAGCAAGGCGAGATACAGGCTGAGATGAACCGGTGAAAGTCTTTTATTGGATAAAGGGTGTTCCAAACAAGTTCTCAATCCTTGCACGTGATCCATATTGCAAACATCTGTAGCGTCTATCCGCCGTGTTCACAAGTTGGTAACAAGGTGGGAAATAAAGGGGCGGTATTTATTCCTCGAAATCCTTCTTCACGTTGCACTATCACCTTTAACTTCACCTCACCACTATGTATGGCAGCATGATGGCCTCCTGATCTCACGAATGTACAAGAGTAAAGGCGGTTGTCTGATATTATCATACGGAATTGAACGGAGACCTGCCCACCGACATTCGTGAAGAACCATGAGTATTGTTCTCTAAGAATTCGCGCTACAATTTCCTGATGACTTGGAACCAAATTCAATATTTTACAAAAAAAGCCGTTGACGAACCAAACCAGGCTAATGATGGTTGTTGTCAGAATGTAGGGTAAGCGTTGGTGGTTCATTTATGTGTATAACGAAGTTTTAATCAACCTCTGATTCTATAACTCGTACTCCTCCCACCACCTTCTTCCTTTTCCAAGATTCCTTTTTCAATCAAATCCTGTATATCTCTAAGTGCTGTATCGGGAGAACACTTCGCAATCGTTGCCCATTTTGAAGAAGTTAACTTCCCTTCAAATCCGTCCTTCAAATTATTCAACATTTTTCGCTGCCTTTCATTCAATGCAACTCCTTGATGCGATTCCCAGAACTTTGCTTTCTGTGTTACACCTGATAAATTTTCTTCAGACAATGAAATAGCCCGATCAAGGCATTCGATAAACCACAACAGCCATTTTGTAATATCGAGATTCCCCTTTTGTGTTTTCTCCAGGATGTTATAATAAACATTTCGCTCTCGCTGAATCTGCGCTGACATACTGTAGAAGGGTTGACGACTTGCATCCGCTCTTGCTAACTGCATGTCTGCAATAGCTCTGGCAATACGACCATTGCCATCATCGAAAGGGTGGATGGTAACAAACCACAAATGAGCTATGGCAGCTTTCAGTACCGGGTCCATTGTGGTGGTTTTATTAAACCACTCGAGAAATGTTTTCATTTCAACACCAAGCTTTCCTGCTTCGGGCGCTTCATAGTGTACCTTCTCTCTGCCAATGGCACCTGAGACAACCTGCATAGGACCTTTGACATCATCTCGCCAACCTCCAACTTGTATTTTATACAAGCCGCTTCTTCCTGATGGGAATAATGAAGCATGCCATCCGAATAGACGCTCATCAGTTAATGGCAAATCATATCGTTGAGTTGCGTCAAGCATCATTTCGACTACACCCTCCACATTTCTATTGGAAGATACTTCACCTGCGATTTCAATTCCGAGGCGCCTGGCTATTGAAGAACGAACCTGATCAGCTGGCAATTTCTCTCCTTCAATTTCACTGGACTTAATTACATCCTGAGTCAACGTTTCAAGTGTGGCTTCTGCTCTCACCCTGAAACCTAGCCCTTCAAGTTTTCCAAGTAGCCTTCCTTGCTTATGTCTCACGGTGGAAAGCGTCAATATGATCTTTTCGTCTTCCCATTTGAAAGTGGGCCAATCCTTTAATAAATGGATGTATCTACTCATTCTCCGCAAATAATGCGGCAAATAACGCCATTATTCTCCGCATTTTCAGTATATTCTCCGCAAATAATGCGGGGAATAATCCACTTAATCTCCGCATTGGCTTTAATGATTGGCCAATTCGCGATTCGCGAAATGCAAATTCGTTGATGTAAACAGCTGTAGTACAGCGCTAAATTAATCTAGGCAGAATTCAGAGATTTTCTCGAAAGCGCATTAAATTCACTTCCCACTCATTAAGAAGGATACATCTGAAGATTTGCATAGGAAAGTGCATCATAATGCACTTTATGATGAAGCTATTGTATTTCTCGTACCGTAACGGCACCAATTGTGTCGGTGTGAGCAGTTGCCAACAAATGGCTCGAAAGACATCGGTGAGAATAAGATCACCTATTGTTCTCACTGACCAGGAGAACCTTGTCATGATCATAAACAATTTCATCAGGAACGCCACCAAAGTATTCAAACGCCAACTCATAAGCATGCACAGCCAGCTCGCTTGTAAAGTAAC
>JANNPM010000226.1:0-4403 GCA_031400145.1 Chryseolinea sp.
ACCGCTACAGCTATTGCGAGTTCAAAGTTGTTACCGGTAGCAGTAAACGACACAGATGTGTTTTCTTCATAATTAGCACCAAGCTTCTTAGACAAAACGAAACTTAGAATGAAGATCACGATGAAATAGATCACCAATGGAATTGCAATACGAAATACGTCCAGAGGGATCTCCAAAATCATTTTACCCTTAAAACTAAACATGATTACTATTGTGAAAAGTAATGCAATCAAAGTGAGTGGGCTGATTTTTGGAACAACATTTCGCACATACCAATCTTCTCCTTTTGCTTTCTTGAAGAAGTATCTGGTTAAGAATCCTGCAATGAAAGGAACTCCCAAATATAAGAACACACTTTCTGCAACTTCGCCCATGCTTACATCTACAACTGATCCCTCAATGCCGAAATATGGAGGGAGTACAGTGATGAACAGCCACGCGAATAAACTATAGAAAAATACCTGGAAGATGCTGTTGAGTGCAACAAGCCCTGCCGCGTATTCTTTATCGCCCTTTGCAAGGTCATTCCATACCAATACCATTGCTATGCATCGTGCGATTCCTATCAAAATCAGACCTACCATATATTCAGGCTTGTCATGCAGGAAGATTACGGCCAATACAAACATTAGAATTGGACCGATTATCCAATTCAGGAAAAGCGAAAGCGAAATGACCTTAACGTTTTTAAACACTTTGCCAAGATGTTCGTAGCGAACCTTTGCCAGAGGCGGAAACATCATGATGATTAGGCCAACGGCAATTGGAATGTTTGTCGTACCTACATTGAATTTGTTCATGAATTCGTCAATTCCTGGAACAACATTTCCAAGAAGAACACCCAGGATCATGGCGAGGAAAATCCATAGGGTCAAATATCTATCTAAGAAGCTCAGTTTACTTTTTTCCATTTTAAATAAGGTTAATATGCCTTTCTTAACATGTCAGCAAATTCGTTTGGAAGCGCGCTATCTTCTACTGCCTCGGCTGCCTTTTCCACATCATAGTCAAATCGAACAAATTCTACATTAAATGAATTCGATTTGTTTAATGAAAACCTCTCATCAAGATCGATTATTACGTAACAACCCCGAGTGTCTCCATCTTTCGGTTTTCCAACTGATCCAATATTGATCGCATGCCGGTAATTGCCATCACCGTCTTTCAGAATTCTGTGGTAAGGCTTATGTGTGTGCCCAAAAAACATAATGTGGGCTTCAGCCTGTTCCATAATTCGCAGCATGCTCTTCTCTTCACGATCAACGAAAAGGTACTCATTGATTTTTCTTGGACTGCCGTGTACCATTAGAAGATTGAATTTTTCTTCGTTAAGTTGATATTCAAGCTTGATGTGTGAAGGCAATGCGCGTAAGTACTTTCTTTCTTCCGGCTTAACAACACTGTTCGTGTATGCTATGGATTGTTCACCATTGGATTTATCGTGGTCAGTTTTGTAAGCGCATCCACAATCATCTCCAGCTATCCCTACTCCTTGATCGTAGTTGCCTGCGATAGTCGGAATGTTTCTTTTTCTAATGGCGTTGATAACCTCGTTAGGCCAGATATTATATCCGACCAAGTCTCCGAGACAATAAATTGCATCGGGCTTTCGGATGTCAACATTTTGAAAAAAAGCTTCCAAGGCAGGAAGGTTGGCGTGAATGTCACTAAAGAAAGCGATTTTCATTTTGAGTATTTCATTATAAGTTTTGGTGATGTGTTCTTAAGGATTTCAAAAGGGGAGACCTTGATGTTTTCCTGCCCGTCTTTGATCTTAAGACTTTCTTCGAGCAACAGCTGCTTGTAATGCTTTTTGTTGCAGGACTTGGAGCAATACCTGGTGTAGAGAGTTTTAGCAACGAATCCGTTGCCGCAAAACTCACAATTCTTTTCAATTCTAATGTTCGAGCTCATATGTCAGTACGTGTCTATATGTGTCTACCTGTGTCTGGGAGTGACTGCATGTGCCATCCGCTCCCCGGTGACCTCGAATTTTTGTTTCACGCCTGATGCTCGAAAACGCGAGCAACAAACTAGCAACAAAAACGACCTAAATAACCCTAAGAATTGCTGAGCAAGTCTGAGTGTTACTTAAGTAACGTACTGATTACTAATGTGTTGAGTTGGTTTCTTTAGGGATGTTGAGGGATCTCACTTCCCGATACAGAAAGTAGCTTATTCCAAATTGGAGGTCTAATCGACGATATTGTAGGGCGGAGGTACAAGTAGGGTACAAGCTTGGTAGCGCTTGTCCGGCAAGTCGTCGCTTGGAGTCTGCTGGCTGAATTTGACGTCTTAACTCGATGAGGTTCGTGTTTCGTTCAATCCTGTAGAATGATGTGAGTAAGAACGTTTGTACCATGATTCACTAGTCTTGTTTCCGGTGTCCAAGTAAATAAAAAGAATAGCCAACTTGTGCTTGGTGAAAGCCCGTATTGGCGTAGTTCCATTGCCAATTAAATTGATATCTGAAGAATAGCCTGCCCCTGGAATCATCATTCGGCCGCAGGGTAAAGGCCATTGACACATTTGAGAACACTCTTTTCCCATCGCCATTGGTTCTGAAATTGTCGTAAATAGTTTCGTTTGATACCTGAGTAAATTCATTTGCTCTTAAGTAATACCAGTTGACCGAGCCAGAGAATATAAAGGAGTATCTCTCGTCTGAGCGGATTAGCCAACTAATTCTTGGAAAAAACTGCATTGTATTTACACCGAATTCCTTTGCACTTCCGGTTCGAACTGATGTTTGGGTTGTAAAATTGTAAGTACGCATTGAATCAATAACTGCCACACGTCCATATCGAAATCCATAATCAAGATAGAATGTAGATTTAAATGTCGGTATGTCCAATAAGGCAAGGTTTAAGTCAAATCCAACACTCAAGTTTTCGTGGCGCTTTAGCTCTAGAGTGCTGGAATATTGCTGAGGGGCATATCTTCCGGCCTCTATTTCATCCCGATATTTCAGCACAATATTTTTGTTATTATCCTCAATTTTCGATAAGACGAAAATCGGTGCAACGTAGCCAAGAAGTCCAAGATTCCACATTTCATATTTGAAGACCTTTCTCGGGAATCTGTTCGTTATTAGTGGCACCTTCCGTTCCAACTCAATTTGAATTAATCCATTCGGCGCAGTTCTATCCAAACCAACAAAGTCACTGTAAAGTTTAGCTTCTAATATTCTGTATGTTCGTTCCTTGTATAAGGTATGCCAGTATTTGTTTGTTTCGGGCGTGTCGAAGGATAAATTGAGTACAGTATCCGCTGGACTGAAATCCCTTCTCCCGTTGAAGTGAAATTGGCGATAGAGTTTAACTAAATCTTCAAAAGGAATTGTGTATTCCGGAAGCCGTCCCTTTTCCATAGTAAATAGTGACTTATATTTAAGATTCTCGTAGTCTCTTTTCCTCGAGAATCCTATAGGGTAACGATTTTCAAATTTGAGTATAATATCCGGCCGGTTAAAAATTGAATCACGAGGTTTAAAATTGTAGTCGTAGTATCTGATTTTATCGGATATCATCCTTCCAGTTGCCTCAACATTTTCAATAAATCCGTCAGTGAACTCGATAATAACTCTGTCCATTTGTAGTTCCCTACGCATCACCTTTTCATCTAATTCTTTCAGTATGTTAATCTCTTTGAATTGCAGGGCAATTGAATCTTTGAAGGTAGGCCGAATAGCTTCTTTCAAGGAGTCAAGGCGAGTCAGTTTGTTAATCGCCGAATGGTATTTTAAACTTATCAGATCAAATGCATTGTAGGCTGATGTGTATGTAGTAATCAATGGTGCGAGCGAGTCTACTGCTAGTTTCGTTTTTTCGAGGGACTGAATCTGAGTGCTTAGCGATTCGATTGTTTCGCTATTAAGAGTCTGCCGAAGTTTTAAAGATTCGGAGTTTTGGGGATTTTTATTGATTTGATTTGTTAGCGCGTTGTTTTGTGTTGTAAAGTTAATGACTGCTTGTTTCCGTGAATCAATTTCACTTTGTACGTCAATTTTCAATCGTGTTAACTCTATAGCGGTGTTGTAAAGCCCATAGGTGTAAGAGATTCCAATACCAGTGTGTGCGATTTTGAGGCCCGCATTGATTTCGTCAACCATCTTGTTGTAAGCTCGCCACGAAATGTCAAGTTGTTCGTTGTTGTCGGTATATAATTGCTTCCATACTAATGTGTCTGTTTGATTTCTTTTGATAGCTGTGTCTAAGAGTCGAAATTGCGCGTCAAATGCCTTCAGGCTCGATAGGAGCCTCTCATAGTTTCGTTTTGCGGCTTTGTATTTATTCAGTTCGATTTGTGCCATGCTATCGGCTATGTTTAGTACTCCCCATTCTTTGGACCACTTTTTGGTCCTTCTTAGTTAAGAATAACTAAATTCATAGTTGTTATTATGC